>JALWFJ010000066.1 GCA_027036495.1 Thermoproteales archaeon | reverse complement strand
CTGACCTCGCTAGTCCTGTTCCAGGAGTGCAACATTACTACATGAAGTCTCGCACCAGGTCCAACATAGACCTCTTCTACGCTTATATGAGCAACGTTCTCTGCTTTTGGAACAGCCATGCACCCCTTAACTATACACAGCTCCGCACCTGGCTCGAGAATGATCACGTTATGTATCAGCTGTACACGGTTACTCTCAGGTAGGAGAAAACACGACATGAGTGGAATAGTTATGCGAACATCTCTTGGAACGTGCACAAAGAGACCGGCATTGTTGCCGTAAGCTGCGACTAAGGCAGTGTAGAAACTCTCCCTGTAGTCTACAAGTCTCCAGCAAGAGCCTCTAGCCTCCGGTACTCTCTCTAGAGCCTCACCAAGTGGGAGAACCTTGACTCCAAGCCTCTCTATCTGCCTCAAGATGCTTATCCTCGCTCTAGAGGAGCCTACCTGAACAAAGACTCCACAGTGTTCACCCTGGTCAAGATAGTAACTCTCTATCCTACTCTCACCACCTCTCTCAAGTCTCTCTAAGTATTTTACTAGTCTCTCCTCACTGAACGACCGAAGAAACCTCTCGGCTTCTCTCTTCAGATCTACAGGATCAATTGGCATTAAGTGCTTATGCTGGAGGAGGTCAACAAACCTTACTGAACCCCTCGCTCAGTACCTTGAGTCCGAGAGACAGGTCTCCCTCTGCTCTGACCTTGCCACCACACATGACGTACACCTTGTCTATTCTAGAAAGCTTCTCTAGGATGTCTCCCCTGTGGGTAACTACTAGGAGCGTTACTTTGCTCTCGATCAGCATATTTATCGTGTACGCTATTCTGCTTAGACTGTCAACGTCGACGCCGCTATCTGGCTCATCTAGCATGAGTAATCTTGGCTTAAGAAGTAGTGAGAGGTATAGCTCAAGTCTCTTCTTCTCTCCTCCACTGAGACCATAGAACAGTGGTCTTGACAGAAAGCGATCAACCGCCAAGATCTCTCTAGCTTTCTCTGCAATAGGGTTAGCTCCAAACTTTCTCTCAAGCGTCTTAACTAGGTCTAGCGTGTTTACCTGCTTAACCGCTGGCGGCATCTGGTGCATAAGCGAGATCCCTAGTCTCACTCTCTCCATTGGGTCCAGGCTAGTTACGTCTACGTTGTCGAATACTACTCTGCCTCGTACGATTCGATATCTTGGGTCCCCAGCAATGCTGTGAAGGAGAGTAGACTTGCCAGAGCCGTTTGGTCCAACAATGACGTGAACTTGGCCTCTCGGTATGTGCAACGTTGCTCCCTGAACTATCTCTCTATCTCTCACAGCAACAACTAGGTCTTCCACAACTAGGCTCATTAGCTAGCTTGTGTCTACTCATTGTCTCTACTTATTACTTTTCTTAGCCTGACCACAACGTCTGGAGATAGTCTATGGACGAGAGCTACCCAGTTAGAGCCGCATCTCACGTAGAGTGACACCCATCCAACAAGCACATCATCGGGCTCTCTACAGAGGTTCTCCATGTCTGAGTCTATCCTGATCTTACCATCACTTACCACTATGTTCACGTAGCGCTGTTCTCCCTCCAGAAACACTGGCACCTTTATGACGTGCTCAGTAAACTCCTTAGTGCTTCCTCTGTAGCGCTCACATAGTGCTCTAAACGCCATGTTCATCTTCTCTACACCAAGTCTCTCTGCAACTATGCTCTCTAGCCTCACGAGCTTATCCTGAAACTCCTCAGCAGCTTCCTCACCCTCACAGTACACCTTCAGAACTACGTCCAGAGGTAGACCCAGCTCACTACAGATCTTCTCTATCTTTGACGCTAGCGTGACGCTGACAGCACTCATTCTCAAACTTACTTTCCTGACGCCCGTTTAAGCCTTGCTAAATAAGCTTTTTAGACGAAACAAGTCTACGGACAATGCATGAGTGAGGAGACAGAGATAAGGTCGTTCTACGACATAACGTACGAGGAAGATAGGGAAGAGCTTGCTAAGCTAATTCAGAGAGGAGTTAGGCTAGATACGACAATCACAGCTCCTGAAGACTTGTCGGAGGTTAGGACATCTATTGAGGATCTAGTCAGGAGGCTTGGAGGTGAGCTAATCGAGGTGGACTCATCAAGCTGGCCTAAGAGGCTCAGCGTTAAGTTCAGACTTGGTGAGTCTGTGAGAGAGCTAAGGCTGCTAAAAATTGAAGAGGGAGCTTATAAGCCAGAGCTTGTGTGAGCATCCACAATGTACCGTACAGCACTACTAGGCGAGAGCAAGGAGAGCATAATAGGATACATATCCAGCATCAACGTTGACAGAGAGATTGTACGTGAGACCTTGATGGTGCTCTTGGCTCACGCACTTGAGCTTTATAGAGCAGGAGTCATACCTAGAGACAAGTTCTGCAGGATCTACCCCTATCTTAGAGACCTACTGTCAAGGTCTGAGCAGCTCCTTGAGGAGGGACTTGAGAAGAAGTACGAGGACATACATGAGCTCATTGAGAGTAAGCTTATTAATGAGCTAGGAGTAGACGTAGCTGGTTGGATTGGTATAGGGAGAAGCAGGAACGATCACGTAGCAGCAGCTCAGAGGATCAGGCTGAGAGATAGACTAGTAAGTCTGCTGCATAGACTGGTGGTTCTACGTAAGGTGATACTGGAGAAGGCACTTCAGTACTCCAAAACGCTCTTCATAGTGTACACACATGGACAGCCAGCTCAAGTCACGACTTTCGGTCATTACCTGCTGTCAGTGGACGAGGTTCTCTCAAGCTACATGAGACTACTACTATATCTAGTGGAGGAGATAATCAATAAGTCCCCCCTTGGTGCTGGTCCTGCAGCTGGTACCTTGGCACCAATCGACAGAGAGAGAATAGCTAAGAGCTTGGGGTTTGGCTGTATCGTGACAAATACCCTCTATGCTGTGGAGACAAGAAACTACTTCACGTTATCTTGCTCAATAGTTGTTAATCTACTGATTGACCTGACTAGACTAGCAAACGACCTAATGCTGTACTCGCATCCGAACATAGGGTATGTCAGAATACCTGAAGAGCACTGTGCTACAAGTAGCATAATGCCTCACAAGAGGAATCCCGCAACTCTAGAGGTATTCAGGGCTAGAGCCGGCCAGGCAGTAGGAAACTTGACCGG
>JALWFJ010000065.1 GCA_027036495.1 Thermoproteales archaeon | reverse complement strand
TACCTAGCTAACTCCACAGTGAAGATCTTAGAGAGAGAGTACCCGGAGCTTGCTAGCTACCTTGAAGCTAGACTTAGCAAGTTTGTACACGACATTGAGAGAATTAGACAGATCTTGTCTAACTTTGGTAACCAGGCAAGAAGACTCAAGAACCTGAAGAACGTGCTCCTAGTCTGCTCACCTCCAGCAGAGTACATAGTGGCTGCACTTAACTTGACATGTGATGTCGTGGTCTCAGAGAGAACCCTCTCCTCCAAGACTGTGCTCATCTTAAGCAGACATCAGGGACCAATACTGGCACTACTCGCAAACTTTCAGAGAGGATCTGCCATAGACAGATTACTGAGCAGCATAGTTAGCAGGAAGGGTGGCGCCGTGCTCTACATACCCTTCATAGGACTGAGAAGATACAACATGACATACACAGAGTACATGCTGACATATGAGGGTGAGATCCTTGGAGCACTTGCTGCTGTAAGACCTACGGTAAGCATGACAAGAGAAGGGTCATCTAGTGCAAACCTGCTGTTCTATGTCTGTATTCTTCTTGGGACCCTCCTCGTAATGTCACTGATAGTAAATATCAGTCTTCTTAGAAGAAGCTAGTAGGTCTCTACTCTAACACTATGTCTGCTATCTTTGAGAACTCTCTCATAGCTTCATCAATTATCTCTATAGACTTCTCGTCGATCCTATCTGATATGTATCTTCTATGGATGTTTCCACCAGACGCTATTACGAGAAGTAGCTTTATTCTCGTATGCAGATGATACGCGCTATTTAGATACATCCTGAAGAGTAGGTACTTGTCCTCCTTTATGATGCAGATCTCGAGAGGTATCTGAGGAATTCTGCTTATACAGGACGTCGTCACCATCGACAAGCCTTCAAGTCTCTTTACTAGCGTTAGGAAGTGTTTCAGTATCCTTATGGTATCTCTGTCACTGTACCCAAACGTTATTACGAGGTTCTCTCCTAGCCTTGATGGAGCTACAACTACAGTATCGTTGTCTCTTCTGGCAATGTTTCTGAGAAATATCGGTAGTGAGAGCACGTTAGCCCATCTTCCAAAGTCTTTAGAGAAGATAACCTCCTTCTTCACAGTGATCACTGGAAGTGGCTCGAGCTCTCCTCCTCGAGTTATGTAGCATGTACCCTCGCTGCTTCCAGCATCTACCGCCTTAATCGTTGAGTGTCCAAATGATGTTATCGCCACATGTCCTCTTATCTCGTTGTCTAGGACCTCTAGATCACTCAGCTCCTCGAGAAGCTCTCTGGGTATGTTACTGAGCTCCTCCTCCGGCACGTTCACTATGTTTATCGATCTTCCCTCGACTACGCAGAGGCCTAGGCCATCATCTACCTTTCCTAGCACCACCGTTACTGGAACCTTAAACTGCATCAGCTCAGTAGCCTAGCTTCGCGTCCCTCTCATTAACTCTTTCTTAACTTAACTACTAAGAAGAAAAGGTTCTAACTATAGTCTATCAGATGTGTCTAGTCTTGAGAGGATATGTAGCCAGGTCCTGAAGATCGTTCAAGACCTAGATCACGACTGTGTTAGACTCAGCCAAGTTCTGCATAACATGCTCAGATGCGAGGTAGACGACCACTATCTTGATGCTGTTGCCCTTGCTCTCTACAGGTCCGGCAAGGTCAAGATCTACTTCAGTACTCGTGACTGTGATTACTACATATGTAAAAGCACGTGCACGGAGCAGACTAGCAGTAAGCTAACCATGCAGAAGATAGTTGACCTTCTTCGATCAAAGTTTGATGGAGAGCTCGTACCTAAGCCTCATGTCCTGGATTTCTTGAAGGAGCTCATACCGGAGAAGTACAGCCAGATCTACAACATCTTGACCAGGGATGGCGTCTTAGAGGAGGTCAACGTATCCGGGATGATGTTTGTTAAAATAACACGATAAAGTCTATCTCTTTCATGCTCAACGTGGTGCTCCTAGTAAAGACAGTTGTGCCTGTAGTGTCAACAGTCAAGGTAGACGAGAAGACTGGTACACTAGTACGTGAGGGAGTACCAACAACACTTAACCCCTGGGACTATGCCGCAATTGAGCTATGTCTTAGACTCAAGCAAGAGTATGGTGCTCATGTAGTTGCTGTGTCCATGGCTCCACCTTTCGCTAAGGACGTTCTCGATGATGTGGTTGGGATGGGGATTGATGAGGCAATACTTGTGAGTGATCGAGCATTTGCGGGGTCTGACACGCTAGCGACTGCGTACGTGTTAGCTGAGACTCTTAGGAAGGTTGTACAGAAGTTTGATCTCGTTGTTGCGGGCCAAGAAGCTGCAGATAGTGTTACAAGCCATGTTCCAGCTCAGGTAGCTGCTCTCCTAGATCTACCCTATCTCTACTACGTTACTAACATAACTCACTGCAATCTCGTGGACAAGACTATAAGAGTTGAGCGTGTGCTAGAGGACGAGAACAGAGTCGAGGAATATGAAGCTAAGCTACCTCTAGTGATATCCGTAGCCAAGAGACAGACATATGTCCCGGTGAGCCCAGCTCGAAAGCTCATGTCTAAGATTGAGAAGAAGGTTCAAATTGTGACCAACAGAGAGCTTGGTCTCAGCACCGACAAGGTTGGTCTAGCTGGCTCACCTACGAGAGTAGTGAAGGTTGAGAACTATGTTCCTCCACAGAGAGCATGCACAGTCGTCGATAAGCCTCTCAGAGAGGTAGTTGAGTGGCTACTAGAGCTTATAAGACAACATGGGCGACAGGCACAGTGAGATGAGCGTACTGGTGTACATTGACTACGATATTGATAGGAAGCTGGTTCGTAGAGAGAGCCTCTCGCTCATCCATGTGGCCCAGAGCCTCACTGAGAGTCTGAGAGTCAGCCTAGAGGGACTGGTGGTGAACTCTCCTAGAGTTGCTAAGCAGGTTGCGGACCTTGGACTCTTCACAAGGATCTACGATGTGCAGATAGAGAACCTGAGAGAGGGAGTGTACGACCCAGTGACCTACGCAGAGGCTGTCACGGAAGTATGTAGAGCACGTGATGTAGCAGTATTGTTGTTTCCGACAACGCTCAGGTCACGTGAGATAGCTCCCTATGTCGCTGCAAGGCTAAGTACAGGCATAGTCGCAGACGTGTCTAACCTGTACGTGGACGAGAAGGGTGAGGTTATCTCGGTTAAGCCAAGCTTCGGAGAGAACGTGCTTGCACACATATCCATACCTGGAAGAAGGCCAAAGATATTCACGGTCAGAACATACCTCACCGAGGTGACAAAAGGCGACAAGAGGACAGAGATAGAGAGCATAGTGCTGAAGCGTACAGACTCGCCGCGAATGACTAGAACTAGAAGCGTGAACATAGAGGATCCAGACACTGCAATACTTCCAGAGAGATCCACCGTCGTCATTGGCGTTGGTGCTGGCGTGTTACCTGAGAACATCAAGCTACTCAGAGAGGTTGCGCGAAGAATGGGGATTGGTCTAGCTGCGACAAAGAAGGTTACTGACAGAGGCCTACTTCCAGACAAGTTCCTTGTTGGAGAGTCAGGCAAGCTGATAAGACCTAGACTCTACATAGCCTTAGGAATATCAGGTGCACCGCAGCACATGACTGGAGTCAAGGAGAGCAAGATAATAGTTGCCGTGAACATATCCGAGAAGGCTCCCATAGTCAAGCAGTGTGACTACTTTGTGAGAGCTGACGCCAATGAGCTCATAAGGCTTCTAGTAGAGAGGGTTCTTGGCTAACTTGCTCAGACCACTAGATGGTTTCAGTCCTTCTGGTCTCCCTCACCTCAGGCAAGAGAAAGGTAGCCTATCTCATAGTCAGGGGAGTACCTGATCACAAGGTTAAAGCTGAGCCAGCTAGGCTCAAGATCTCTCGCGAGGGAGCTTACTACGTTCTTGAACTAAGCTTCGTCTCTGGCGATCACTTGAGGATCGTCGTTAAGGATCAAGATTCTGTTCTAGAGGAGTGTAGTGATGTTCTGATTGATCTTGTGACAAGCTCTGGGAGAAGTCTCAGGTTTAAGAGCTGTTACAAGATAGGGGATCAGTGGTATATAGACTATGTAGGTATTCCATAGACGTATATATGCTCTATATGAAAAAGCTAAAAATATAGTATTACAGCAATAAAATGTGGAGAAGTTACCGAGCACATATGCTACAGTCCTTGGAACATTGGTGGAGCTGTACAATCTGCATAAGAGACCAATAAAGTCGAAGGAGATAGCTGAGAGACTCAACATAAACGAGGGAACAATCAGAAACATAATGATCGCGCTCAAGATCATGGGCTTCATAGACTCGAAGACCGGGCCCTATGGTGGCTACGTCCCAACGCAGAAGGCGCTTGAGTACATTAAGTTGCCTGGAGCCTCACCTGTAGCTCACGAGATAGTGCCGATATATGCAGGTATGACTCCACTAAACGTGTATGCCACGAGCATAGAGATCTTAGACATACTGAGTCCATTTGGTAGCAAGGCACTGATTCGCGCCATTGGTGACTTGAGAGATGTCAGGATTGGAGAGAAGATAAGGATCGGTCCATCCATGAACACTAGAGTGATCATAGAGGGCACAGTCATAGACAAGAATGCGGCATCAAACGAGATCGTTGTGCAGATCGATCGAATAGTTGTCATACCGAGAGTGAAGATAGCAGACTTGATGACTAAGGGACTAATAACGATACGGAAGGACTCTACACTTAGAGAGGCGGCAATGCTCTTTGCAGAGCACAGGATCAGAGCACTACCTGTGGTGGATGAAGAGGGAAGAATAATTGGACTAGTAACTACACATGACTTAGCAATAGCTGTAGCTAAGGGGGACTACAATGCCAAAGTTGGAGATTACATGAGGAGAGAAGTGCCTGTAATACACATTGAAAGCGACATCTACGATGCTGTTAAGCTAATGTTCAAGTACAAGATTGGTAGACTAATAGTAATAGATAGCTCAGGTAGACCTGTAGGCATAGTCACCAGGACAGACATCATGAAATACCTAGCAATGTTGGAGTGAGATGCGTAGTCTGCGAGAAAAGAGACTCAACTAGAATATGCTCCATCTGCGGTAGACCAGTCTGCGAGCAGCACTTCTTGGAGAAAGAAGGAATATGCTCCATCTGCGACATAACGTTATGCTATATCTGCAGGAGAAGACCAGCAGTTGGAGTATGCATGGTCTGCGGTAGACCAGTATGTAAGGACCATAGTAGGAGACTTAATCTTGAGAGAGTCTGTCTCAACTGTCTTCAACAACTGCATACATTATGATCAGCAGTCCTGATAACTGCCCAAGAACCACTGGACTTACTGTAAGGGACACGTTTACGACCTTCCTGTTCTGTATCTTTTCTCTGAGCTCCTTCTCCATCTTTGCAAGCATGGTGTCTATGCTCTGTAAGAGACTTGACAAGTCCATTCGCTGAACGTGGACCTGACCATACACAAATGATACAGGTACAAACTTGACTACATGTACAAACTTTAGCGTCACGTTTACTCACGCTAGGTCCTGAAGTACTCTTCTTAGCTCCTCTCTCAGGGTTCTACAGATGTTCTGCATGTCTCTGTATATCTCCTCCTCGTTGAAGTCTAGTGGTAGGTACAATCTGGCACTGTACCATCTTGGTATCACATGAACATGAAGGTGTTCCTCAAGTCCTGCACCTGCAACCCTACCAATGTTTATGCCAGCAAGAACCTCATCGGGTCTTAGCAAGTTCCTCACAGCTAGTATACATGCCTTAACTGTCTTCACGTAATCTTCAAGCTCTTCTCCCTCTAGGTCTACTATGCTTGGGACATGTCTCTTAGGTGCAACAAGTATGTGTCCTCTGCTGTACGGGTATCTGTTCATCACTACCAGGCTGTGTCTTGTCCTGTACACTACCAGGTTGAGGTCATCTTTATCCTCTCCCTCCTGAAGATACTGACAGAAGAAGCACGTTATTGATCTACCCTTGACAAACGATCTTATGTAAGGCAGTCTCCAGGGAGTATAGAAGATGTCTCTTCTGCTATCAACATCCATTAAGGAGAACAGTATCTCGATCTGAGATGTTTTCAAAATTAACTATCCAAACCTGTACCAGATTCCATACCCAGCCTCTGGGTAGCTCCACCTGACTGCTCTGTGTGGACATACTAGTCTACATGTTCCACACTCAAGACACGCGTCATGGCTGAACATCACCTCTCCACTTGGAGACAACCTGTAGCACCCAGCTGGACATAGCTTAACACATGGCTTGGTGCTGCAGGATCTACACTTCTCTGAGTTAACCTCGATGTGTGGTTTAGAGTGTAAGATGTATGCGTTGACTTTAACCTTCTCGTCAAAGGACATGATCACTACAAGTGTCTCAGCTTTGTTAAATAGTCTCTCATGAGGGACCAGAGGGAGAGACCATGTCTCCTCATTGAGGTGTTCAAGGTCATTGACAGGGTCTTCAGTGTGCCACTGACCTTGAGATATGTGTGGAGGACGTCGTTAAGAAACTTGAGGTAGGTACTGTAGAGTTTCTCGTCCATGTATGCCTTGTGCACTCTCCTGAATATCTCTAGGTCTCTCAGCACTGGCGTTCTCTGTAAGTATGTCAGCATTTTAGATGTGAGTTCACTACTTGTGGGAGTCTTGCTGTGAGATAGGACATCTATAACTGCTCTTGCTGCACAGTATCCTGAGAGTATTGCGTAGTCTACTCCACGTATTATTGGTCCAACATGGACTATGTAGCCTCCTGCCTCTCCAGCTACCAGCAGGCCATCCCTTGGAGACAGTGTTGGTAGTAGTGGCTCGGTCGTGACTAGCTTAGCACCATACTCTACAAGCTCTCCCTCCTTGACCACCTTCCTAAACTCCGGCAAAGCATACAGTCTAGAGAGAACCTCCGGACTTGTTCCAGCAAGCTTCCCAGCATGCCTGAGGTAGACTACATAGCCAACATGCACGTAACTCCTCTCAGTGTACAGAAAGGCTCCTCCTGGAACGTAATCCATGGGAGAGCCAGCACAGTACAGGGCGACCCCAGAGTCCTCATCAACATCGAACAAGCTGCTCACAAGCTTGGGATCTACTCTGTAGACCTCCTTGACGCCAAGTGCATATAGACCGGCACTAGGCCTAGCAACTCCAAGCCTCTCCAGAAGCAGCCTCAGTGAGCCCTCAGCATCAATGACTACGTCAGCTTCAACCTGCTCGTTTCCAAAGATTACTCCACAGACCCTGCCTCCACTAACCTTCATGCCATCAGCACGTGCAGATGTCACAACATAGCCGCCTACATTCTCCACAAGCTCAGCAAGCTTCTCACAGAGCCTAGACAACGACACCACTAGTCCGTTTGTCTCTCCTCTCGGAAACTCAAAGGACAGGCTTGTGACACCAGTCTCAGTAGCTACCATGAGCACCTCACGAACAACCTTCCTTCCTGCAGGTAGAGACTTCGCAATATCTGGGACGTGTCTCTCAAGGTCGTCAAGGTATATTCTTCCACCATACAGGTTCTTTGATCCACACTTTCTGCCACGCTCAAAGACTGCAACCTTGAGACCAGCCTTAGCAAGGTAGTAGGCAGCTGTTAGGCCAGCAGGTCCTCCACCAATTACAGCAACGTTGACTCTGACTGACACCATGCTTCGGGTATATAACCACATTTTAACGTTATGCAAGAGATGGAGACATGCATAGAGACAGTGATCAGAAACTTGTCACGATTGCACAGTGATGTGAGAGGGATAGAGGTGGTACGCGTAGAGACAAGGGAGAACGTCCTGGAGATAATCGTCGAAGTTAAGACTGCGAACATGAGCCTCTTCTATAAATGTACCGTTAGAAGACCTGACTGCAGAGTAATAGATAGAGAGCTAATATACGCAGTACCTCTGCTCTAGTCAAAAGCACAGACATGTTCAACATCGAGGACATAGTAAATTTCGCTTCAAAGGTCCTGTACGTGATCCTGAAAAACGAGATATCCATAGACAAGGCTTTTCAGAGAGTAAAGCAGAGGTGGAGAGACAGAGAGTCCTTCAAGATATACTACGACGTCGTGTTTAGGATAGTACAGGAGTACTTTAAGCTTGAGTACATATCGCGCAGAATCTTCGGCTCAGTCTCCTGCAAGAACATAGTCAGAACATGGCTCCTGCTTGAAGGAGCTGACTACTTCAGAAACAGAAACATGGTACTACCATACTTAAGGAAGCAGCTAAAGAAGACTAAACTGAGAGAGATCGAGAAGCTGAGAGAGAAGATTAACGAGATCATGGAGGATCTCAGACACAGAGATCTTGTAGAGTACATATGTGTAAAGTACTCATACCCCAGACCCTACGTTGAGAAGCTTCTAGAAGTTCTCAGTCTGGACGAGACTGAGAAAATACTGTACTCTCTCAACAGTTACACGACCTGGATACGAATAAACACGCTGAAGATAGATGTTGATAAGTGTGTTAAGCTTCTGGAGAAACAGGGACTAGAGGTAGAGACTGACAGAGATGTCCCCTTTCTCGTTAAGGTTCTATCAGCTAAGAGACCTGTACATCATGTTGAGGCGATTAAGAAAGGCTTAGCAGTCATACAGGACAAAGCATCAGTACTTACAGTACTTGTGCTCAGTCCAGAACCCGGAGAGACCATACTTGACCTCTGTGCAGCACCCGGAATGAAGACCTCACTAATAATGCAACTTACAGACAACAGAGCCAGAGTCATAGCAGCAGACATATCAAGTAACAGACTAAGATCAATGAAACACATACTTAAACGCCTAGGAGCAGACATAGACAAGATAGACATAGTTCTAGCAGACTCAAGAATACTCAAGACTAGGCCAAGCCTAAGACCAGACAAGTTACTGATAGACGCACCATGCACATCAAGCGGAGCAGCAGGAAAAGACCCAGCAATTAAGATAGCATTGAGAACACTAAGAAGACTAAGCTGGTACACAGACATACAGAAGAGGCTTCTAGAAAACGCAGCTAACAACTATACAGAAACAACAGTAGTATACACAACATGCTCACTATTTCCAGACGAAGGAGAAGAGATAATCAAGTATATCTTAGAAAAACACAATAATATAACGCTAGAGAAGCCATCCACACCACCACTACTACCAGCATATCAGAAATACAAAGAAGTAGGACAAAGAACTGTGAGGACGTATCCTCATAAGCATTGTTGTGAAGGTTTCTATATAGCAAGACTGTACATTTCAAAAAACTAGAAAACACTCAATCTCACAACAACCCTCCTAAAAACACCTAAAACAACCCCACCACATCCATTTTTGCACACATCTTTCAACCCCTCATGAGAACACTTGCCCCACCTGATTCAGGAAACATCTCAATTTTATGTTTCTTTTCTATGGTTAGTTTATGACATACATGTGTCATCTACATTCAATTTCTCATCAGAACACCACGATCATCAGGAAAGTGATGATAAACATGTTCCAATGGTAAATTTGAAAAACCCGAAAAAGAATACTGACGACAGAATAACGCACAATCAGGGAAAACAGAATCACACAAAGTGGATTGAAAGATGTCAACCCTCTTGATAGTAAGCCTACCATCCTTCTTAAGAATCACACAAAGTGGATTGAAAGTGCAGGATATGTGACAATACTGTGATAGTTCCCTCACCAGTGAATCACACAAAGTGGATTGAAAGAGGTACGGCTGCATTTACCGCATATGCGGACAAGAACACGAGAATCACACAAAGTGGATTGAAAGCCCCCAGAATCCAGTAGTTGGGTCAGATATAGGAGAAATAACGAATCACACAAAGTGGATTGAAAGTTATCAAGAACTCTTCCAACCTCATAATCAATAAATGTTCCGAATCACACAAAGTGGATTGAGAGGCTTCACGAATTTTCTTTTGAACATTAGTTGAGAGGATAGCATTTTCTAGGATAACTAGGAGTTTGCGTAAGGTTAACTAAATGCTGTACGGTGTATGCTTATAAGTTTAAGATTTTTCTCAAGGTGCGTTGGAGAATATTGTAATTGTTGTGATAC
>JALWFJ010000064.1 GCA_027036495.1 Thermoproteales archaeon | reverse complement strand
AACTCATGGCTCTCAACTCTGGAATCACAAAAAGTGGGTTGAAAGTGAGGATGATGTGTGTCTTGTTGTGTGGAACATATACCGCACGAATCACAAAAAGTGGGTTGAAAGCTTCTATTTTTACTATACGCACATCATGCTCAATACTACTTACGTGAATCACAAAAAGTGGGTTGAAAGACGCACAATATTGCACCACCACCAACGCACAAACTTGAGCGAATCACAAAAAGTGGGTTGAAAGTTGGTCATGAAGCAACTGCGAGTCTACTAACACAGCTCCGAATCACAAAAAGTGGATTGAAAGTAGTGTGACCGTGTCTACGTCCTTGACCGCATGTGCGGCGTGAATCACAAAAAGTGGATTGAAAGTCAGACCTAATAGGAATACCAAAAGCCTTTGATAGTTACTTTGGAATCACAAAGAGTGGATTGAAAGGTAGTCTTGAACAGCTGAATTGGATTGGAGCTATCTTAAATATGGGAATCACCAAAAGTGGATTGAAAGGAAGACGTTGTTCAGCTTATCAAATGTTTCTGGTAGGCATGAAGCACGAGAAGTTGATTAAAAGAATATTGAAGATATTTATCATTGTGGTTTATGTATAATTGTCTTAAGTTTTCTTTTGTGGTTTCAGTTTAATGGGTCCGGGTGGTTATGTAGGTAGGGTTGCTAGGGTTAATCTATGGAGCCAGAAGGTGTATTATGAGTATCTGTCTGAGTCTGTCTTGAGGAGGTGGATTGGTGGTCGTGGTCTTGGTGTCTATATTATGCTTAAGGAGGTTAATCCGCGCGTTGATCCTTTGAGTCCTGATAATAAGGCTATAATCTTGACTGGTCCTCTAACTGGTGTTGCTGGTGCTCCAGCTAGTGGCAGGTGGTGTTCGGTTACTAAGTCTCCACTTACGTACACTATACATGATTCTCATTCTGGTGGGAAGTTTGGTCCGAGACTTAAGTTTGCTGGGTTTGATGTTATTATAGTTGAGGATGTCTCTGAGAGGCCTGTATATCTGTGGGTTCATGATGGTAAGGTTGAGATAAGGGATGCTGGGCATGTGTGGGGTAAGGATACTCATGCAGTGACTGATGTTATTGTTAGTGAGCTTTCGAGCGAGGTTGGCAGGGAGGAGTCTAGAGAGATCAGTGTTGCCTGTATTGGACCGGCAGGTGAGCGGCTTGTGAGATTTGCATGTATAATAAATGACAAGAGCAGAGCAGCCGGGAGAGGTGGACATGGAGCTGTGTGGGGTTCAAAGAAGCTGAAGGCTGTGGCTGTCTATGGAGCAGAGAGACCTAGGATTGCGCGTGAGGATGTGTTCAGGGAGGCCTCTAAGATAGCCATGGAGAAGATATTGAAGAACCCTGTGACAAGTCAGTCACTTCCGAGGTACGGCACTGCAGTGCTGGTGAACATAATAAACAGTCATGGAATCTTGCCAACTAGGAACTTCAGGACAGGTGTCTTCTCGGAGGCAGAGAAGATAAGTGGAGAGAGAATGAGCGAGACCATACTGGACAAGACTAAGTCGAGACATGAGGCGTGCTGGGGGTGCCCAATTGGGTGTGCCAGATACACCATTGTGCGTGATAGTCCATGGAGCGGCGAGGGAGGAGGACCAGAGTATGAGACTATATGGGCCTTTGGTCCACAGTGTGGCGTTAGCGATCTGGGAGCCATAGCTAAGGCAAACTATCTCTGCAATGAGCTCGGTCTAGATACAATAAGTATGGGACACACGATAGGCACGTTGATGGAGCTTGTAGAGAGAGGAAAGATACCACAGGATAAGCTTAGAGGGCTCAGAGCTGAGTGGGGAAGACCTGAGGCCGTAGTTGAGCTTGTCTGGAGGACAGCCTACAGGTCAGGAATAGGGGACGATCTCGCAGAGGGAGCGAAGAGACTAGCAGAGAGGTACGGTGATCCAGAGGTAGCAATGGTGGTACGAGGACAGGAGCTACCAGCATATGATCCTAGAGGCGCACAAGGTCACGGACTAGGCTATGCTACCAGCAATAGAGGAGGCTGCCACCTCAGAGCATACATGATATCATACGAGGTTCTCGGTGCTCCAAGACTGGTTGACAGATTCTCAACCGAGAACAAGGCCAAGCTCGTCAAGGAGATGCAGGACTTCTTTGCAGTGGTAGACAGCCTAATTCTGTGCAAGTTCACGACCTTTGCACTTGAGCCAGAAGACTATCTCAGACTACTACGTGGAGTAACAGGCTTCGACTACACGCTTGAGGAGATGTTGAAAGTTGGTGAGAGAATATACAACGCTGAGAGAGCATTCAACGTGATATCGTTCGGAGATGGCAAAGAGTACGACATGCTTCCAAGAAGGCTACTGGAGGAGCCCATGCCTGAGGGACCTGCAAGAGGACATGTTGTGAGACTGAGAGAGATGCTAGATGAGTACTACAAGGTGAGAGGCTGGATTGACGGTAGACCAACAAGAGAGAAGCTGGAAGAGCTTGACCTAAAATGGTTAGCAGATCGACTAGAGGAGGAAGGACTACTTCCAAGATAGATAGTGTGTATAACATTCAGTCTTAACAGCGAGTTCAAGGTACTCTACAATACTGAGTCAAGACCTGAGACCTGCATAATTGAGCTCACAACAAGATGTAATCTCTCATGCAGACACTGTTTCAGAAACGTAATGAGAGACAACAGAGACAGAGACATGGACTACTCCACGTTAAGGACGTTGCTTCGCGAAATAGCGAGACTAAGGATAAGGAAGGTCATACTGACAGGCTTCGGTGAGCCTCTCCTTCACCCAGCAGTAGATGAGGTCATAGAGGAGCTACATAGAGGCAATGTTAAGGTCGTGTTGAACACTAATGGGACTTTGCTGGAGAAGCATCTTGACATAGTGCTAAGTCATGTTTATGAGCTTGCACTAAGCGTAGAGCACCCACCACAGATCAGGGAGGCAGGGCTGCAGCATCTAAGGAAGATCATAGAGTACATAAGGGATTACAAGGCCAAGAACTACAGGAGCACCCCAATCCTGTCCGCATACATGACACTCACAAAGACTAGCAGCGATGTGAATAAGGTTATCAGCATGCTGGCACAGCTAGGGTTCACGTACGTGAGAATATCAAACATAATACCGATAGATGAATCTACACTAAGCTTATCCTGCATGCTGGACGAGGAGACTAAGCCTAGAGTTGAG
>JALWFJ010000063.1 GCA_027036495.1 Thermoproteales archaeon | reverse complement strand
CTAACTGGTCTACGTGTAAGCTCCTTAACCCAAGCTTTAACTATCCTAACTCCTGTACTCGTTCCTCTGTCTAGAGTTATCTCTATGAAGTCTCTGCGCACAGACACGCGTCCTGAGTAGCCTAGTGCTCGAAGAAGCTCCAAAATATCTCTCTCATCTACTGAAGGTATCTTGTCTGGATAGCCACAGGGACCCCAGCGACATGCTATGCATCCAAGCCCAGAAGCCTCAATGTTTGCACCACATGCTGCCTCATACACCCTGTAGCCTAGCTTCTCTGCAAGCCTAGCTATCTTTCTCTTTAGATCGCCTCCTCTTATAGGGATCTGCTCTCTCATGCTCAGTCTCTGTGGAAGCCTGCCATCCAGATCTATCCCCACTGCTCTAAGTCTCTCTACTATGTTCTTAGTTACTCTGAGCGTTCCCAGCACCGCTGTCTTTACTCCTGCGGAGAGTCCTAGATTTAGTATCTCTTCCGCATCTCTGTCAGTAAAGCCAGGTATTATTGGCCTAATGAATAGAGATACATGCAGCCCAGTACTTATGAGTCTCCTGCAGGTCTCAGCTCTAGTCTCGGGAGGGGGAGCATTTGGTTCGAGTTTCCTGTAATCTCTAACTGCAACTATTGTCATTAGCACACTTATGTGAGGAACATGAGCAGCAATCTCGTAGATGTCTCTCTCCTCTAGCGTGAGCTTTGTAGATATCTGTGTAGGGTTTCCTAGCTTTCCGAGCTCTCTAAGATACTCTAACGTTCTCTCCTTGGTCTCAGGTAGGAAAGGCTCAGTCACCGCACCAAGAGCAAACATTGTACCTCCATAGCCAGGTGCAACGTATGGGTTCAACATCAGTGCGTACAGCAGCTCCCTGCCTGAGAGAGGGTAAGGCTGTGCTCTTCCTGGAAAGCCCATGTCATATATGTAGCAATATCTACACCCCATTGGACACCCAATTCCTGTATGTATAGTCATTCCACAGGGTCTGGGAGGTCTCCTTGCATGGTGATCTCTCTGTGCACGTTCGCGCTGGTCTGCACTTAGCTCCTCCTCAAGCTTTCTCAAGAGTCTTCTTTTCCTCTCAACGTACTTGACTAGGCTCATCACGTGAGGCTCTCTGACGAGATATATCTCTGCTCAGCCGGGTTCTATCTCCTCATCAAGTCAGCTTATAGAGCGATCATCATTCTAGAGAGCCTCTCACTGACCACGTAGATCTCTTAACCATAAAGCTTATCCATAGCAAGACTACGACGTCTAGCAATGAAGAGACGTGAGGTCTTGCTTTCTCATGATCTCTGCTCTAACTGTGGTATCTGCATGGCTACTAAGTCTCTAGACCTCTGTCCACAGGTAAATATACCAGACGAGCTTTACGAATCTGACCCTCTAGGTCAACCACGTGCAATAGTACTTGCACAGTCGAGAATGAAGGAGCTCCTTGAGAGAGCACAGGATGGAGGGACAGTCACGACTCTAGCTTACGTTGCCTTAGATAGCAACATTGTGAAGTATGTTCTAGGATGCAGGCTAGGTAAGGGAGAGGTTGTGTCTCTTCCCGAGGTTGTCGAGAGGCCTGAGGATGTTGTCAAGATATGTGGAAGCAAGTACACATATACTCCAGTTCTTGCAGCTTTAAGCAGAGTTGACGTCAGCAAGGGTGTATGTGTCACAGGTGTTCCTTGTCAGATTAGGGCAACAAAGCTCTTTGAGGAGAAGCACAATGCAAATCTTCTGAAGATAGGCATACTCTGCTCATCAAACTTCAAGAGAGAACTCATACTCAACATACTGAAAAGTAGCGGAAAGAGAGTCGAAGACATTGCGAGAATGGAGGTGAAGAGGAAGTTCAGAGTCTTGTTCAGGGATGGCAACATCGTGGAGATTAGCATGAGTGAAGCAAAGAAGTACACATGTAACTGCTGCAGACAGTGTCCCGAGCTCGTACCGAGACTCTCTGACATCGCAGTAGGTAGCATGTTTCTGCCAGAGAAGTGGAACATAGTGTTTGTCTATTCTAGACGTGGAGAGGAGCTCATAGATATGGCAGTAAAGAGAGGTCTCCTTGAAGTAAAAGATGCTCCTCAAGAGGTCGTGAGCAAGATCAGAGACTTCGCCTTAAGAAAGCAGAGAGAGTCGAGAAAGTTTAGGGAGGAGTTCCTTAGAGTTATAGGCGAGATTCGCTAAACATTATGTACCCCTAAGACCACATCTTAGAGCGATGAGCTCGAGAGTCACCATAGGCGTCCTTGGATCTCACAGTGCTCTTGATGTGCTTGATGGCGCTAAGGATGAGGGGTTTAGGACTGTTGTGGTCTGTCAGCGTGGCAGAGAGAAGCCTTATCTTAACTTTCCTGTAGCTGATGAGGTCATAATAGTTGATAAGTTTGTAGAAATGGTGAAGCCAGAGGTTGTGAACAAGCTGAGAGGTCTTGGAACGATATTTGTGCCTAACAGGAGCTTTGCAGTATACGTAGGATATGACAATATTGAGAACAATTTCCCTGTTCCGATCTTCGGAAACAGATACCTTCTCAGGTGGGAAGAAAGAACAGGAGAAAAGAACTACTATAAGCTGCTAGATCACGCCGGAATTAAGAGGCCAAGGACCTTCAAGACAATTGACGAGGTCGATAGGCCTGTGATAGTTAAGTTGCCAGAGGCTAGGAGGAGGATAGAGCGTGGATTCTTTGTTGCCAGAGATAGAGACGACCTACTTCGAAAGGCTAGAGATCTAGAAGAGAAGGGCATAATAAAGATTGAGGATCTAGAGAAGAGTGCATCGATTGAGGAGCTCATAATTGGGGCACACTTCAACGTCAACTACTTCTATAGTCCAATACTGAGAAGGCTAGAGCTACACAGTATTGATAGGAGGATCCAGACGAACCTGGACGGCATAATCAGGATGCCGGCAGAGATCCAGCTCGAGATAAGACCTGTCATGAGGCTGATAGAGATTGGACATGAGCCAGCAACAATAAGAGAGAGCATGTTGCAGAAGGTCTTCGAGATAGGTGAGGCATTTGTTCAAGCAACTAGGGACCTAGTTCCTCCCGGAGTAATAGGGCCTTTCACGTTGCAGATACTTGTGACACCGGATCTAGATGTGTACGTGTACGATGTTGCGCCTAGAATTGGAGGAGGCACAAATATATACATGGGCCTGGGGGGGCAGTACAGCAAGCTCTACTGGAGAAAGCCGATGTCCATGGGTAGGAGAATAGCAGTAGAGATAAAGCTTGCAATTGAGCAAGACGCGCTCGACAAAATCACAACATAGCAAGAAAGTCAGCGCTGCTCGGCATCCTCATCAGTTCAGGTCGGCATCTTCATCACTTGAGGAAGAGGCTCTCCATGTATCTTTAAGCCTAGATACCATGCAGCAAACTTAAGACTAAGAGCAACATTCTCGTCTAGGACAAGCACATGGTGATTTCCAAGCAGGTGCTCCATCTTAAAGTCCAGCTCTATCTGCGCCCTAGTCAAGCACGTACGTAGATCATTAAGCTCAGACACATTTCTAATGACAGTTCCACGAGATAAGAACATTGAATCAAACTTGCTACTTACCCTGAATAGGACACAGCGGGTACCTACGGGAAGATGCGATCTCACACCACTTGGATAACCTGTCTCGAAGTGCTTATCAAGCTCCCACCTTGTCCCCATTGAGAGAGGAGCAGTACAGTGAGCCACAGTGACAACCTTTCCCTCGTCATCTACATTGACTATGTTCGCTATCATTGACCTCCTAACGAGGCTAGAAGAGATTTCTTTTAGAAGAACCTGACCAAAGAGAGATATTAAGTCGCACTCACAGGCTACAGGTATCTCTCTATCTAGAAGCTTTGCAACCGCTAAGCAGGGAGTCATTCTTACCTCTCTGAGGAGCTTAAAACAATCAAATGTGACTCCCCGAGCCGCTCTATGTGTTACAATTTTCTCTATGCTGCTGACGAGACTATCGATGAAGTTGTCATAACTTGAGGTATCATAGATTATCTCTCTTACGAAGTCTATTCTGATGTCTGTTCTTTTTAGAAAGCTTATCCATTCTGCCTTAATGGAGTCCTCAAACAGAACTGCAATCTTTGCATTTAGAGCCTTAAAAGCTGCTCTACAGGCATTAATGATTCTCAACAGTGTTCTTGCTGTATCCTCAGTCTGCCGTCTATCATACGTGAGTATAAGCGTAGGCCTCTCTACAAGACGCCTCTCTAGCACGCCTAGTGCACTAGGTAGACTATTATCCTCTCCATGACACACGATCAATGTAGGAGCTTTCAACTGTAGCTGCAGCTGCACTGCTGTCCTACTGACTCCACCAGAGAGCACTAAGAGCACCAGAAGGTCAATCCTAGAGTCAGGAAGCGATATGTCGGAAACTCTAGACACGGCATCATGTACCTGCTTCTCACCGAGACTCTCTCTGAGTCTCTCTATGAGCTCTCGATCCTTATCAGTTACTTCTCGTGTCGATAATGGCACTACTAGACAATTAAACTCTGTCATCGTCGAGATACGTCAGAGCAAAGTTATGAAGATAGTCTCGCGAGGAGACAAGGTAAGGTTCAAGTGCAAGATGTGTGGCTCTTGCTGCAGAAGGCTGCTCAACCTGGAGATAACTCCATACGACATAGTTACTTGGTGGGAACAGGGAAGAGTTGACATAATTGCACACCTAGTCGCAATACAGGACGAGGTAGCGAGGTCATACGGTGTGCCATTCATATTCACGTTCCCGCGTAGAGGAGACGGATCCTGTATATATCTGAGAGACAACCTGTGCACAATACACTCGGTCAAGCCTCTAGCATGCAGGATCTATCCCTTTGGTCTAGGCCCAAACTATGAACTCATAGTGCAGGAGGAGTGTAAGGGCGTAGGGGAAGGTGACGAGGTAGATCTTGAGAAGGTGATACAGCTGATAAAGAAGCATCTTGCAGGTATTGAGGCACTTAAGATACCTGAGGTACAGGAAAAGATACTTGACATTGTATGTGACGCAAAGAGACGCTACCTGGAAAATACTGGATGTCTAGAGAACCTTGAGCGCATACTGAGGATCGATCAACCTGACTACTCTCAGGAATACGTCTTTGCTAACATTAAGCGACGGGTCTACATGCTCTACTATGGTGACATAGAGGAGCTAGTACTGAGAAGAGGCGATGTCGATACACTTGCTAGATGGTTTGCAGAGAACTCCAAAAACGTGGAAGAAGCTGTATCGCTGATACACTTACACTCTCTTGACGATAAGGGAGAAGAGTCTTGTAGAGGAGTAGTAGTTCTCTACTCATGTGGTGTCGATACATGTGCCGAGCCTCTTAAGAGAAGTCTCGAGCTCATTAATGACCTAAGTGTCGAGCTGGTCACAATATTTCTGAGGACGTAATAATCCCCTATTAACAAGGTAGTCTAGTATCTTTCTTACACACGTATCGACATCCTCTCTCTCAGTATCAACAACAACATCAGGACTGACAGGCTTCTCATAAGGTACCTGAATTCCAGGTAAGGTCCTTACTCTGCCTTCAAGCGCAGCTCTGTAGAGTCCCTTAGGATCACGCCTCATAGCAGTCTCAAGACTACACTTAACGTACACCTCTACGAACTTATCACCAAACTCTCTCCTGGCATTCTCTCTATACGCTCTCTTGTGTCCTGTAGCATCAATAATCACAGCTATGTTATGTCTAAACAGCAGTTTTGCAAGCCAGATCAGAATGACGCCATAGAACCAGTCACGCTCCTCGTCTGTGTATGATGCTCTAGGTGTAACTATCTTACGAATCTCGTCGCTCTCTAGAACCTCACAGTCAACACCTCTAGACTTAAGCTCTTGAGCAAGCCTCTTTGCTATGGTCGACTTACCACTTGCAGGTATACCTGTCAACCAGAGGACAAACATGTGACTGAGTCCAACATGAGGCCTAATGAAGAGTACTGCGGGTAGCAAGCCACTACAGGAGCTTAAGGTGTCTCGTCACCTTATCCACCAGCTCCTCCGGTGCTGGTCCTATAGCCAAGACAGTCACCGTGCCTGGTGGAAGCTCTGTTAAACCAGCATCAGCTATAATTGCTGCTGGAAGATTAAGCTGGCATGCCTTCTCGTAAAGCTGTCGCAACTCCTCAAGTGAGCTAACCTTAAGCACGACCTTCTTCTGACCTTCACTTAGCCACTCCTCAAGCCATCTCTGCCACGTGGTGTTGCCACTTCTCAAGATCTCTAATACTACGGTAACTGCGCCATGTGCTACCTGTGCGGCAATCTTACCACAGGACATCTTCAGGTCTTTCCTGACAACAATTACCTGTTTACAGGGCATGTCAGATCCACCGAAACCTTAGAGGTCGCTCCCTAATAGATCTCTTTTCGAGATAAACTGTCTGGTTAGCCTTTTAGAAGAAAAGACTGCGAGAAGAGCCCGGCCAAACTGTTTTTAACTTACTTCATCAATATGAACGCTATAGCGAATCCGTAGATTGCGATTGCCTCTGCCAGAGCTATGAACAGCAGATACATTGCGAATAGCTCTCTTCTCTCGACTATTGCGCCGATAGCTGCTGCGCCGGCTAGACCTACGCCTATTCCTGCTCCACATGCAGCTAGGCCAAATCCTAGTCCGGCACCTAAGTTGCTGAGTCCCCTGTAGAACTCAGCCTCTGCAAACACCATGCTTGCTACCAGCGTTACTGCTAATAGTGCTGTTAGTACTGTTGCTCTAAGAAGTGTCTTGTTCATGATGATCGCGTTAGTTAAGTTTCTAAGTTTCTTTAAGTATTACCTAGATAGGAACACCACATGTCGTGCCCATGCAGTGTTATTTAAAGTAGCAAAGAACTGAATTTACAAGTGAGACTTAACACCTTACTAATCCACGGCTCTCGAAAAGTACACACGCCACCTGCCGTTGCTAGCGTTATAGAGCCACTCTATGTCTCCGCAGTATATAGCTTTCATCCTCAGATCGAGAAGGAGATACCACATAAGGTACCGTTTAAGTACAGCAGAGAGGACAATCCCACAGTATCGTATCTAGAGGAGAAGATCAGGCTCATTGAGGGAGGAGAAGACGCACTAGCCTTCTCAAGCGGCCTAGCTGCGATAAACACAATACTTAGAGCTCTAGCTGAGCCTGAGAAAACAACAATTGTTGCCCCTCTAGATCTCTACGGATCAAGCATCACCGTGCTTAAGAACTTAGAACAGAGAGAGAAAATCAAGCTCGTATTCTCCCTTCCCGGCACAAAGAGCCTGCTAGACGTAATAGGATCCCTGAGAGAGAAAGACAATATGGATAACTTGATAATTTTCTTTGAATCAGTGTCAAATCCATTACTAAGAGTATACGATATTGAGGATATAGCGAAGACGATTAGAGACATATTTTCGAAAAAGATGAGTAAGAATATCTACATAATTGTTGACAATACAATACCTACCTGTGCTGGAGCTAGACCAATAGAGCTTGGAGCAGACATAACAGTATATAGTGCATCTAAGTACCTTGGAGGACATAATGACATCATTGGCGGGATAGGCGTGTTTAAGGATAAAGATACTGCTCTCAGAGTATGGGATGAAAGAAGACTATCTGGAACAGTTATGGATCCGTTTACTGCATTTCTAACTGATAGAGGATTAAAGACTCTTGCTCTCAGGATGAGAAAACATGAAGAGAATGCTAGAGCCGTGGCAGAATTCTTGAGAGAGCACTCAAAGATTAAAGAGGTGATCTACCCCGGGCTCTCAGATCACCCTGATTATAAGATAGCAGTTAAGATTCTGAGATGTACAAGCGGGATAGTAAGTTTCAGAATAAGAGGCACATTGGAGGATGCTCTTAGAGTCTGTAAGAACACTAGGATAATAGTACCTGGAGTGAGCTTTGGAGGTACAGAGTCAATAATAACTCATCCATACACAACAACACATAGGTACCTCAGTGAAGAAGAGAGAAGAGTCACTGGGGTTACGCCAGACCTGATAAGACTAAGTGTAGGATTAGAAGATCCTGAAGACCTGATAGAGGATCTTGATAGAGCACTCAGAAGTATTCCATAGAGACAACACGTTTTGAAGAATATTTGAAAAATTGGAGAGCTATATTATGCTATGTTACTTATTCCTCAACGACTGGGCCAATTACTGTTCTTCCAACAATCCTGTTTATCCTATCAACCTGCTCGTCAACCCACTTCTGTAGAATCCTTATGTCGCTATCTGTCAGATGTCTAAACCTTCCCTGAAGCTTTAGATACTCTCTCACCGGCTTTCTCTTCGGCACAGTTGTCGTCACTCTGAACTCTCCATGCTCAACCTCGTAGTTTATCCATATGCCTGTCTCTACGGCGAGTCTTGAGACCTTTATCGTCATGTTGGGATCTATTCTCCATCCAGGCACACAGGGACTTAACACGTGTATGAATGTTGGTCCCTCCTCTAGGTAGCTGTATGCTTTCCTGAACTTGTTAACCATATCTACCACGTATGCCACAGTTGTTGTTGCTAGGTACGGCACTCTGTGCGCAGCGACTATGCTATCTATGTCCTTCTTCTCCTGGAGCTTACCTCTGAGAACCTTTCCGACAGGGGTAGTTGTGGTCCAGGCAAGCATTGGGGTTGCACTGCTTCTCTGTATTCCGGTGTTCATGTATGCCTCATTATCGTACAGTACGTACATCACCTTATGCTTACGCTCAAGCGTGCCGCTCAGCGCCTGTAGACCTATATCCATGGTGCCGCCATCACCACCAATTGCTACGACCTTGACGTCCTTCTTGAGGAGCCCCTTTCTTCTCAGTATCTTTACTGCAGCCTCTATACCTGACGCTACCGAGGCAGCGTTCTCGAATGCGACATGTATGCAGGGTCTTGTCCATGCCGTGTAGGGGTACATTGTTGTTGTAACCTCAACACACCCGGTAGCAAGTACGAAGATCGTGTCGTCTGGGAGCACCTTGTTGAGCCATCTCATCACTATTGCTGCACCACATCCTGCACACATTGAGTGACCTGGGGCAAACTTCTCCTCACGTGGAAGCTCCTTTATGCCTCTAAAGAGTGGCATCTTAGCTCCTGCCTGATCTCTGTTAACTATGCTTACTGTCATGCTCTCAGTCCCAGGAATATTGTCTCTCTAGGCACCTTACCTTCTTTAAACATGTTCACAGCTCTCTCCCCAAGCTCTACAAAGTCTCTAACATACATTGTCCTCTGCCCAACACCGTGAACAACGCTTATGCCTGGGACGTGTATGCCACGCGATACAAGTGCATTGACTATGTCTGAGAACACTGGTCCAGTTGGTGTCCCTGTAATGAGCACCTTATCAACGACCACAAACCCCTTCTTGTCTCTTAGTAGCTCGGCAAGATCATCGACTGGGACTGGTCTCAGAAGTCTGATACGTAGGCCTCCAATACTGATGCCTCTCTCCCTTAAGATGTCTATTGCTTCCTGTATGAAGCCCCAAGTTGCCCCATATCCAACTAGCACGTAGTCAGCATCTTCAATCCTGTACGTCTCAACGGCGTCATATCTCCTGCCAAACGTCTTGCCAAAGTCCTCTCCTACTTCCTTCACAACCTTATACGCATTCCTCATTGCTGGTACTTGCTGATACCTTATCTCGTAGTACCAGTCAGGTAGAGCTAGTGGGCCAAGGGTTGCAGGTCTGTCTACATCCAGCGTTATCCAGGAGACTCTCTTAGGCACAAATGCTCTCACGGCATCCTCGTTATCAGGTACCTCCACTGCCTCCATTGTGTGACTCATTAAGAAGCCATCGTATGCCACCATTACTGGGAGAAGCACATCAGGGTGCTCTCCTATCCTGAATGCTTGTATTATCGTGTCGAAGACTTCCTGGGCACTAGAGGCTATCAGTATAACCCATCCTGTATCTCTTGCAAGCATGAGGTCTATGTAGTCTCCGTGAATCGATATTGGTGCAGAGACTGCTCTACATGGTACAGCCATGACCATTGGCAGTCTGAGTCCCGCAGCAATCGGCAGTAGCTCATATGCCAGCATTAGTCCCTGGCTACAGGTTGCTGTAAATACTCTGGCTCCTGCTGCAGCTGCACCAACAGCGGCACTTAGCGCGCTGTGCTCGCTCTCAACATGTATTATCTCAGCCTCAAGCTCGCCGTTAGCGATAAACTCGCTCAGCTTCTCCGCTATCGTTGTCTGAGGGGTTATCGGGTATACAGGTATGACGTCGACGTCACACATCTTCACTGCATGTGCTGCTGCATAGTTTGACGTTAGTGCTAGGCGAGGCATAGGCTCACCTCCTAGTGTTCTCTCACTAGACTTATTGC
>JALWFJ010000062.1 GCA_027036495.1 Thermoproteales archaeon | reverse complement strand
GAGATAAAAGAATTCGAACAAACAAAAAACATAGAAGAACTAGCAGACATACTAGAAGTAGTAGACGGACTAGCATATGCACTAGGAACAAACTTCAACAAAGTGCTCGAAATAAAAGCTAAAAAACAAAAAGAAAGAGGAGGATTCTACAGAGGAATACTAATAGAAATAGACAGCAATAAAAAATAAAACAAACTTACATCTAGACTAAAAAGCACTACATTTAGTCTCAATCTCACAACAACTCTTCTAAAAACATCTGAAATAGCTCTACCACGTCCATTTTTGCATATCTCTTTCAATTTTTCTTGAGAACATTTGGTTTTCCTGATTCAGGAAATGTCTCAATTTCTTGTTCCTTCTCTGTGTATAGATAGATTCAAATTAGTGTTATCTACGTTCAATTTCTCATTAGAACACCATGATCATCAGGAAAAAGACAGGAAATGTGTTCTAATGGTAAATTTGAAAAATCCGAAAAAGAATACTGACGACAGAATAACGCACAATCAGGGAAAACAGAATCACAAAAAGTGGATTGAAAGTCTCAAGCAGAGCATCTCTAAGCGAGCTAACATTTACCTCAAGGAATCACAAAAAGTGGATTGAAAGAATATTGCCAACATTTTGCTTCTTCTCTGTAGCAACACTTCGAATCACAAAAAGTGGATTGAAAGGGTATTCTAATGTATGAGCTCATGCCATGAAGCCACCTGGTCCGGAATCACAAAAAGTGGATTGAAAGGTATATACATGAAGTCTGTGAGGTTCCTAGAAAGTCTGAGTACGAATCACAAAAAGTGGATTGAAAGTTGTTGCAACCGTGGAGGAGCCGGAGAAGGGGAAGCTCCTGAATCACAAAAAGTGGATTGAAAGTGGACTGTCACTGACAGTTGCAATACTTGCAGTAACAGGAATCACAAAAAGTGGATTGAAAGTGCAATGTTCAGCCAATACCTATTCAATATATCTGTGACAGGTCTGAATCACAAAAAGTGGATTGAAAGTACTGTTCAGGCGTGTAGACCTGTACAGTGAGATGTACTACAGAATCACACAAAGTGGATTGAAAGCTTCAAATGTTGTAAGCAATAAAGACTTTACCTCTTCCTCCGAATCACACAAAGTGGATTGAAAGTTGAGAACACGCTTACTGTATTGTCCGGTAGGAGGCCTGATGGTAAGGAATCACACAAAGTGGATTGAAAGACATGGTCAGTCTCAATACATTCCTGAACTCTTCTCTTCAACTCGAATCACAAAAAGTGGATTGAAAGGATACACGTATTATGCCCCAGCACTGATACTTTTTGTGTCTCAGAATCACAAAAAGTGGATTGAAAGAAGCGGAATACATGATCTGACTCCTAGAGCCTGGTACAGGAATCACAAAAAGTGGATTGAAAGGTTCAAAATATAGTCTATATAGTTCAACTACACGATCCAGAATCACAAAAAGTGGATTGAAAGTATCTAAGTCATAAACAAATGCTCTATTCCAGTGCAGTCCTGAGAATCACAAAAAGTGGATTGAAAGAGCTAGATAATGCTTGAAAATAATTAAGATTTTGTATGGATCTAGTGAGAAACTATGTTTGTTACTGTGTTGTCTTTTTTCTTAGTCTCTTGCTTATTAATATTGCTGTTACTCCAGCTATTATTATACCTGTAGCTGTTAGGTATACTATTGTTCTTGTGGTGGAGAACTGGGTAGATGTAAGTTTGGCTACGCCTAGGACTACTAATGGGTTTACTCTTGCCTCAGCTAACTTATCTAGCATCTTATGGTTTATGCTGAATTTCTTAATAACATATGCAAATAGCCCGGGTCTATCTAAATATTTTATAAGGACTAAATCTTCTTTTAGCTTTGCTAGCCATCTATACTTTTTGAATATAAAATTCTTAATTTTAGCTATTTTACGCACTTTAGTCCAATTAAAGCCCAGTATAATTGCTATTCCTCTCTCAGCTGTCCTGTTCCAAATTACGTATATACCTGCAATATCTCTGTAAATCTTAGGTAGATGTTCAACTTGTTCTCTAGACAACATTTTGGCGTACATCATTCGCTTTCCTACAGTTGAGTCTAGCAACACCTGAATACAGTCATCTTTACACCAAGGTGGGACTGCAAATACAATATAATATTCATTTCTTTTAGGAGGAAAGTTCTTCACGAGATATTCTACAATGAGATAACCAGAGATAAGTCCTGGACATAGATGGTTATGAAATTCAGCACATTTTAATAATAGGTAAGGTACGTTATGAGCCCATACATTTGCGATGGTTATTATGGAGAACTCATTGCCATCAAATATTTTGTGCCTCATTTTAGTACTCCATTCCTCGGTGTGTGTAGATAGGAAACTCATGCTTATGTTCGCCTCTGAAACTTTAGCTATTTTCTGGTCTTTAATTTCAATGTGTAGGCATTCACCAGTTGTCTTGTTAAAGAGTGCAAACCATAGAGGCTTCCAGTATGGAGAGTGTATGAAGACTAGTTCTTACCAGGTATTGCATCTGATTTCTTTAGAAGTTCATTCGTATACTTATCAGATTTATTGATGTATCCGAGGTTTGTAATGATTAGAATGTTAGTATTTCCTTTATTTCCTTTATAGTATCCTACTTTTTGTGAGATTTAGGACGTTGTCGATGATGTCTGTACAGACTGTTTTTGAGGGATCTGCTATCTGTATTGCTAAGATCATGGATACTATTATGAGAAGAATTATAGCACGTGAGGTCTTCATCGATACTCGTTACTTACGTATTACTGCTAAAAGTGTTACTGAGTGCCTTGATGGTGCTAGTGGTCTGTAAAATTGTGTTTAAGTCTGGGGTAGGCATAGTTAGTGGCGTCATGGTTGGTCTCATCGTCACTGCATGCTCAGAGAGTGAGGTCGATCTTCTGCTCTCTACAGACTCTATAGATGTACTAGATTTGAAGGACGTCTCGGTTGGTGAGTCTCTTGGCTGTCCTAAGCTTGATCTTGTGTGTTATGCTGTTGATAGGAGGGGGAAGGTTCGCTCTTCTAGAGCTATTAGTGTTCCTGTAGGTGATTTCTGCTGTCCTGTTAGCTGTGTCAGGTTATGTGTTGAGCTTCTGGACAGGCTTGGTGTTGACTTCGTTAAAGTTGGTCTTGCTGTTAGGAGCTTCTGCGATGCCTATAGGCTACTTAGGCTTGCTGTTGAGGGTGCTTCTAGTGCTAAGATCGTTGCTTCCTGCTTTGGTGACTGGAAGCTGATTGGCGCTGTTAGACCATTTGAGGTTATTGATGTTGCCAGGAAGCTGGATGTTGAGCATGTTCTTGTTGATACTAGGACGAAGTCAGGTAAGTGTCTACTTGACTTTGTTGGTCTGGATGAGCTCCAGAGGCTGGTTGAGTATGCTCACTCTCATGCATTGAAGGTTGCTGTTGCTGGTGGCCTTACTTTGAGCAGTGTTAGACTGATTGTTGAGAGTGTTCCTGTTGACTATGTCGCCGTGAGGAGTGGTGTATGTGTTGGTGGTAGAGGTGGTAGGATTGATCCTGTGCTTCTGAGGAGGCTCATATCTCTAGTTAAGTCTCCTGAGCTTGTCGAGCAACATTAATGCACATGCATATGATGGGAGCACTGGCGCAACCTTATGCTCCTCGCGTACTATTTCGTCTATGCTTAGTATCTCTGTGAAGCCTGCACGTGTGCCAGCCTCCCTGATGACGTGTTCTCCAAGACCTGCTGTAACTAGCTTAGCTCTCTCTAGCTCTACATTCTCTGCTGCTAGTCTTGTCCTCACAAGTATCAGCGTGAGTGTAAGCTTATGGACAACAACCTCGTACACGTACCGTGCAAGCTCCATGATCTCTGGCAGACTCATCAGCTCTAGACTCGCGCAGACTGCTCTTGCTAGCCTGGCTGCGCTCTCCTCAATGCTTCTTCCACGTCCATCGAAGGTCTCAGTAATGTAGATCTCGGGGGAGATCTTTCCGAGAACGAGGTTCACGTCTCCCGTACTTGCGAACTTCTCGTGACATACTTCTGCCAGTCTTCCCTTGTAGGGAAGCTTGTCGACTATCTCGCTCACAGATGTTCTCAGTGTCCCTATGTAGAGCAGCTCTCCACACGTGAGCTTTTCAGGATCACTTAGTCCCCATATTGCTGGTCTGTGCTTGACTATGGGGATGATGCTGGTAGTTGTGCTACCCATGTCGACGAGAACTCCACAGTCTAGCAGTCTAGATGCTAGCCAGGCGTTTGCAGCCCAGTTAGTTGCTGCGTATCTTAGAGGCTCTCTCTCGACCTCGCTTGGGTTATGTAGCTCGAGATCTACGCCAACTATGTATATCTGGTCAGCGTTCTTGAATGACCTCACCGCAGTCTCGGTGACGTGGAGCACTCCCTCACTCTTTGTGGAGTATATGTCGCAGAGCTCGGCTGTCATGCATAGTGCAACGCTGTGTCTCTTGTTGTGGAACTTCTCTGCAACATCCTGGAGCTTCTTCTCGAGTCCCTTCTTGCCCTTTACCCAGAGGGGGTAGTACTCGCGAGAGACTTCTATGAGTCTAGCTCTGCTGTTCTCTACCTGAATAACAGCCATCTTGATATTTGCGCCGCCGATGTCGAGACCTACTAGATAGTGCATGTCTAGGTACTGTGTGGAGATAGTTCCCGTATTAGATGTGATGCGAGGAGAGGTAGTGCATGCTGTTGCTGGAGACCGATCCAGGTATGGACCTGTCAGAGACAGCGTGCTAGTGTCTAGCTCAGATCCCTGTGTGCTTCTTGAGAGAGTCTGTGAGATGGGGTTCAAGAGAGTATATATTGCTGATCTAGATGCAATAATGCACAACATAGTCACAGTTGACAAGATAGTCAGACACGCACATACTCTAGGACTAGAAGTCCTAGTTGATGCTGGACGTGCAGGCCTAGCGAGAGCAGATGAGCCCAACGTCACATACGTGATCGGGACAGAGTACCTCAGGCCAGATGAGCTACAGCAAGTGACAGGTCGTGCACTTAGCCTGGACATGGATGGGGTGCATGTCAGAACGCTGGAAGGACACCTACACTACAGGAGTGTTCTCAGCATTTTAACTAGACACAGACCTCGCCTAGTGATCATGCTTAGGCTCGACCTAGTAGGAACTGGAAGAGGATTAGATGACCTTACTGTCAGGGTCATAGAGGATCTAGAGAGAGCTCTCCCCGAGACCGAGATACTCTATGGAGGCGGCGTTAGAGGAGTAGAGGATCTGATAGCGTTAGCAAGACTTCATGTACGTGGTGTGCTTGTAGCTACCGCTCTTCACAGAGGATCTATAGTGAGTCCCGTGCTCTGTGTGGAGAAGTGATGAGGGAGTATTAGTCTGACCTCATGATGAGGGTGCGAGTTGCTGATCTTCGAGGATACACGTACATTGAGACAAATGTCCACATAGTGTCGGAGAATGACTTTGACTATGTCAAGACTCGGCTGAGAGATAGCTTAGGAAGAGACCTAGATGTAATGCAGATCTCGAGTACAGAGCTGGTTGCTGAGCCTCTAGGAGACATGGAGATTCTGAGACTTAGAGAGCTGAAGTTTGTCGAGCGTGTCGGCAGAGTAGACTCGCAGTATGAGTCTTCGAGGTTAGGTGACTTGATAGAGTATCTTAGGAGAAATGATCTCTCTCCAGTTACGAGGATAAGTGACTTCAGCTTGAGGTGGAGGATAGTTCAGGCACTTGGTAGGCCGCGTAGTCTAGAAAACATTGTCTTGCTTAGAGACGTCGTTGAGGATGACTCTAGGATTATCCTAGTTGTGAGACCTGTAGCAAGTGAGGACTTTCAGGACTTGGTAGATCTGTTTCATGATTCGTATCGTGGAAAGATGCTGTTTGCTGCATGCGATCTCTCAAGCGAGCATGAGACTGTTAGCTGTGTGCGTGTGTGCTGTGCACTTAAGGTTAGACTTCTCCTAGTAAACCCACGTGCTAGGTTTACCAGTAGGAAACTGCTACTAGAGTTCAAGAAGCTTAGCAGCCTCTGTAAGGCAAGGACGTTTCGTGACCTTGGCGAGTGTGTTGACTGGGTTAAGAGGAGGCATGGAAAGGTTACGATAGTTGGACTCTCGATGCATGCACGTAGAGGCGAGAAGACTCTAGAGAGATACGTGAGCGAGATGAGAGGAGAGACAACATTCTTCTTCGTCCTTGGAAGCGAGACCTGGGGTCTAAGTCCACGCCAGGTAGAGCTATGTGACATAGTTGTCAGACTTGGGCCATCTACGGGAGTGCCAATGAGCGTGAGCGAGAGTATTGCCTACGTTACTCACGTCGTTAGGAGAGCACTCTCAAGCTCTAACTGAAACTTCTTAAATGTCGAGTGATCTCGTACTCGGACCATGCCTCGTGTAGCCGTAATTGAGGGTGATGGTATTGGCCCTGAGGTCACAAGTGCAGCCCTAAGAGTTCTAGCACATGTATGTGCTAGGTACAACATAGACGACATAGAGCTTGTCAAGGCCCCAGCTGGAGACACGGCACTCAGAGTATACGGGTCTCCGCTGCCGGAGGAGAGCTGGAGAGCTATACGTAGCTCAGATGCAATACTCAAAGGTCCTGTCGGGGAGACTGCAGGAGAGGTTGTAGTGAGGATCAGACGAGGACTAGACCTGTACGCAAACATCAGACCAGCAAGATGCATGCCTGGAATTGAGTGTCTAAGACCACAGATCGACCTCATCGTCGTGAGAGAGAACACAGAGGACGTCTACATACGCGCAGAGTACCTTCACGGCGATGTTGCTATTGCTCTTCGAGTAATCTCGAGGAGAGCAAGTGAGAGAATTGCACGCGTAGCCTTCACGATAGCGAGAACACGTAGAAAGAAGGTCACGATCGTGCATAAGGCAAACGTAATGACCGTGACTGATGGACTCTTCAGGAAGGTCGTAAGAGAGGTTGGTGAGCGAGAGTTCCCAGACGTCGAGATCGACGAGATGTACATTGATGCCGCAGTCATGGATGTCGTCAGAAGACCAGAGAGGTTCGACGTTATCGTCACAACAAACCTCTTCGGAGACATACTGACTGACCTAGCAGCCTACGTGTCAGGAAGTATTGGAATAGCACCAAGCGCAAACCTTGGCGACAACAAGGCAATGTTTGAGCCAGTACACGGAGCCGCATTCGACATCGCCGGCAAAGGCATAGCTAACCCAACAGCAATGATCCTGTGCACAGCATGGATGCTCAAATGGCTTGGCGAGAAGTTTAACAAGAAAAACTACACTGAGGCAGGAAACGCCATCGAGAGAGCCATCGAGAAAGTACTAGGCGAAAAGAAAGTACTAACACCTGACCTAGGAGGCTCAGCAACAACACAAGAATTTACGACAAAAATAATCGAGAACATACAGTAGTGTAATCATAGCCACAGAGAACTCCAAGCATTCCAACAACTCTAATCAGATCTTCGTACACACCGGCAATCAACTCAAGACCTCGCGACAAGCTATCACGACAGTAATTGTCTCAAGATAGAACTTTACCTGAAGACCGAGAATAAAAACTAATTAGTTAATCCTCATGAGAGTTCATATTAAGGATTAATCTCTAGTAGTTACATAATTCAATCAATAGACCCTCATACAAGAATATAGAGCATCTCTCATAAGTCCCAAGTACCCAACATGACCATGATAACTATAAGAGATCTATGATGTGGCTGAATAATGTGAGGTTTGTTCAGATAATTGCTAAAACACTTAACGAAACAATCTTTACCTTACCTAAGTAGAGTGTAAAATTAGTACGAGAACCGTTATTGCAGATACTGCTAAGATAGATGCAGTAATTATAAGCGCTCTTTCATGACGCCCCTTCTCGATCAATCCGCGAGCATCTAGAACATTGTAGACTATTGCAAGTACCGGCAATGTTAGCATTGACGCATACAGAAACACGCTAAATACTATTGGAGGAACACTTCCCAAAAGAACAAGTGTGCCAACTATAATTAAACTAACAAAAACAACACATACACTTAAGAGGAAGTTTGTACTCTTAAACTTCTTCAAGACAGACATGCTCTACACCACAGTAACTAGCTCTACAATTCTCGCTATAAACCCAGCTCTGTTCACAGATAGGGAACTTAGATTACCAACTCTCATCATAGTAATACTCTACATGATTAACAATTTTAAGCATTGCGCAGCCTAATTTTGCGTAAGAATACTAGTAATAGCCTTAAAGCATTTTAGCACAGCAAACATACATTACTCACAATAACAAATGCTGGCAATATATATGTTAATGCTATGTTATCAATGATCTTCAGTCACACAAGACTAATATCAATTTTATCAACATACTTGCTAGAATATAGCTTCGATAAAAGTATACTTTTGTCATCTGTTCATCGTTATCTTGGGTAATAGCTTCGAGTATTTTTGTGATTTACTTAAGGAATTTGGAGAGACTTGTATAAGTACATATTTCTGATGTCTGGACACTATCTTTATTTAGTTAAATTGAAGATTCTATGCTCATAAATCGTGTAGAGACTAGCAATGAATATAATACCTTAGGAGTTAGATGCTCTCAGAGTACTACCTGGAGTGGTAATGTCAGGTATGTTTATCAGTGTTGTTGTAACAGAACTTTAATATATCTTCTATAAGTTTGTCTGTATCTATAGTCGCAATTTCTTCTCTAGTTAAGATGCGAGTTCTCGTGTTATTCTTTAGAATACATATTTGTGGAAGTATAACTAGTCCTTCATTGACGTTTATGTATTTTAATAGGTTGAGTGTCATGTCAGTTATTAAGCTAGTGTCGACCTTATCCATGAGTTTATTAGTGATTATCTTACACTTGTCGTATAGAATTTCCCAGTCAGGACAGATGACTAGAACCTTACAGCTCACTCTGAGGAGCCTAGAGCTAACTTTTTTAACCCTAGGCCAGTCCGTGATATGGATCGTAATGGAGTACATCTACGCTGCACTATTGCTTCACTATGGAAAGCAGCCAATAACTGAGGAGAACATAGTTAAGGTGCTTCAGGCTGCCGGAATCACGCCTGACGAGATAAAGGTGAAGGCACTGGTTGCTGCTCTCAAGGAAGTTAACATAGACGAGGCGATAAAGACTGCAACCGTCCTACCAGCAGTGGCAGCCGCTCCTGCTGCAGTGGCTGGGGCGTCTGCTGCTGAGGCTAAGCCTGCTGAGGAGAAGGTTGCTGAGGAGAAGAAGGCTGAAGAGAAGAAGGAAGGACCAAGCGAAGAAGAACTCGCAGCAGGACTCGCAAGCCTATTCGGATAACACCTACGGCATTGTTGAGGTAAGATTATTGAAACGAGCGTTAAAAACTATCCATTCTTAAATATTAATTACTAACTGACCACATCTTACTATATCTTAGAAAAAGGCTCCTAATAACCAGGTCTACAACAGTGTTAACTGGGATAGCATCAAAAGCTTTTTTGTATTTTGTATTATATTTGAAACATTGGTGTCTCTGATAGCAGTGTATAGCAGTGTTTAGTATTCTCCAAACTTATTAGTTGTCTTGAGTCTCTCATTGAGGGTTGCTAATGTTGAGAACTAGGCTCTTTGAGGAGAGAGGCTTCAGAAGGTTTCGATGTAAGGTGTGTGGAAGTTACTTCTGGTCTCTCAAGGAACGTGATACCTGTGGTGACGCTCCCTGTACTGCTTATGAGTTCATTGGTGACAGTCCTGTAGGGGTCTCTCTTGAGAATATAGTTGAGGTTAGGGAGAGGTTTCTGTTGTTTTTTGAGAGAAATGGTCACACAAGGATACCTAAGTATCCTGTTGTTGCTGCTAGGTGGAGAACTGATGTGTATCTTGTTGGTGCGTCTATCTACGTGTTTCAGCCCTGGGTTACTGAGGGTGTTGTTCCGCCACCTGCTAATCCGCTAGTGATATCTCAGCCGTGTATCAGAATGACCGACATAGACATTGTTGGACGTAGTGGTAGACACCTGACCTCGTTTGAGATGATGGCTCATCACGCGTTTAATTATCCTGACAGAGAGGTGTACTGGATCGACGAGACTGTTGAGCTTGCGCACAGATTCTTCACTGAGGAGCTCAAGATTCCTGAAGAGGAACTCACGTACAAGGAGTCTACCTGGTCTGGTGGAGGAAATGCTGGTGAGTGCTTCGAGGTTCTGGTACGTGGTCTCGAGGTAGCAACTCTGGTGTTTATGCATTACAGGACTTCTCCAAGTGGCGAGCTTGTGGAGATGCCGATAAAGGTCATCGATACTGGGTATGGTCTAGAGAGGATATACTGGCTTGCTAGGGGTGACCCAAACATATATGAGGCAGTCTATGGGACGGTCCTGGACAAGATTAGAGAGAGACTAGGTCTCGAGCGTCCTGACACTAAGCTGCTAGGTGAGCTCTCGAGAATATTCTCTAAGTACAGCTCAGAGGAGCTTACCGGTAGAGACCTGTTCAAGAGAGTGAGCAAGCAGGTCGGCATTGAGGAGAGTGAGCTCAGACGCATCATGGTGGAGCTTGAGTTCCTGTACTCTCTACCCGACCATGTGAGGTCATTTGCCTTGATGGTTCACGATGGAGTTCTGCCATCAAACTCAGGTATTGGATACCTGGCTAGACTTGTAGCTAGGAGACTCCTGAAGTATACACAGCTTCTAGGTACGGATCTGGCACTGTCTGAGCTGGCACAGCCCTGTCTTCTATACCTTGAGAGTATCTATCCCGAGGTTAGAGAGGTCAGAGAGGTCGTGCTTGAGCTTCTAGACCAGGAGGAGAGCAAGTTCAGAGAGAGCATCAAGAATGCTAGGTCCTACATATCTAGGACTCTCAAGAAGAGAGCAGACAGGAAGAGACTCACCGTTGATGACTTAGTGTTGCTGTATGACGCCTATGGAGTTCCGCCAGAGATCGTTGAGAGGATATGTTCTGAGGTAGGTGTAGAGGTAGAGGTACCTGCAAACTTCTATGCTCTTCTCGTGGAGAGAAAGCAGAGAGAGACAGGTGCAAAATCTGGAAGCATGGAGCAGCACGGAGCCACTATTGGTCTTGACGAGGTCTCTAGTCTTCCATCAACGAGAGAGCTATTCTATGAGGATCAATACAGAACCGAGTTTACTGCGAGAATACTCAGAGTTTACTCTAAGGGCGATAAGTACTACGTTATACTTGATGAGACTTGCTTCTATCCTGAAGGTGGAGGACAGCCTCACGATACCGGGACAATGACTCTTCCCGATGGAGCAACATGCAGAGTCTTACAGGTTCAGCGAGTCGGTAAGGTGATCGTGCACGAGGTTGTGTGCAGTAGAGAGCCCCGTGAAGGAGAGACTGTGTACTGCAGAGTTGACTGGGAGAGAAGGTACTCGCTGATGAGAATGCACACGGGAACACACATACTGCTTCAAGCTCTCAGAAGGGTGCTCGGTCCTCACGTGTGGCAAGCTGGAGCTCAGAAGAGCATACCAGTAAGCAGACTTGACATAACGCACTACAAGCTACTCAGTTCTGACGAGGTTAGGAGAGTTGAAGATCTTGTAAACAAGATTGTGGAGGAAGGCTGGAGAGTCGAGACAGAGGAGCTAGTGAGAACTGAGGCAGAGAGGAGGTATGGCGTGAGAATTTACCAGGGAGGTTTCATACCGGCGCCTGTGCTGAGAATAGTGAAGATTGTGCGAGACTCGGAGATATTTGATGTGCAGGCCTGTGGAGGAACTCATCTGAGAGATACCAGGGAGGTAGGAGTGCTGAAGATAGTGGGGGTTGAGAGGCTTCAGGAGGGAGTTATCAGAGTCTACTTCACTACAGGTAGACATGTGCTTGACTATGTGAGGAGTCTTGAAGATGAGATAAGAAGGTGTTCAGAGATACTATCATGCTCGCCGTCAGAGGTTCCTGAGAGAGTAGCTAAGCTGAGTGAAGAGCTTAGGAACTTAGAACAGACACTGAGAAGTTATGAAAGGAGACTTGTAGAGTACCTCTATAGAGAAGCCTCACAGAACATTGTACGTGTTGGCTCTGCCGATGTTTCTATTGTTGAAATAGAGGAAGTCTCTGATAAGCTTCTACAAGACTTAGCAAGGAGGTTTACTAGCGCCCAAGGTAGGGTTATAGTCTTTATATCTAAGAGAAGAGATGTCATCAATGTTAGGCTATACTCAAGTAACGACGTTGCAAAGATCTTACCAATGAAAGAGGTTGTAAAGAAGATGTGCGAGGGCGTTGAGGATTGTAAGGGTGGAGGAAGCTTAACTTTTGCACAGGCAAGTATGAGAGGTGCATATAATATTGAGCATTTGAAGAGAGTTATTCTCAACATCTTATCAAGCAAGTTAGGCTCAGTTTCTTAGTAAGCATCTCTATTTCTCACCTTTCTCACTAATTAGACAATATTTCACAGGTTGTGTATCTTAATAAAAAGCTTTATAAGGTAATGCACTGTTTTAATGATGCGATGAAGGCGCTCACAGCTGAGAGAATATCTACTGCTCTTAGTGGAAAGTTTGCTAAATTGAAGAGACTAGTGTTAGCTACATTAATTAGAGAAGGAAGACCAATGACCATGAGAGAGCTTGCTGAAAAGACAGGAAAAGGTTATTCATATATTGTGACTGTCGTCAGTGAACTTGTAAACGCAGGAATACTAAAGAAAGAGGAAGATCCGGAGGATAGAAGAAGAGTTCTCGTATGGTTCAAGGATGAATCCATAATTGATTTGGTGAAGCAGCATCTACAGAAGGTTATTGAACAGCTCGAGCGTGAGCGTGCTAAGGAGAGAATCGAGGTTGAGACTGTTCCGCCAGAGGTGAGAGAGCTCTATGATAGAATAATGAACTTCGTGAACAATAACGTTGCAAGTGTAGAGCTGTCGTTAGAGATCTGCACGGAGGCTGGGGAGAGAATAAGGAAGACTATACCACTCACGCTGAGCGAGATAAAGTCGCTCTTTGAGAAGATACTGGAGATACCCAAGCTGAGAGATAGGCTTCTGAGAGAGCTAGGTCTTGAGGAGAAGGCTGCGAGCTAGGAGCTACTCTAGTCTCAGAAGTCTAGTACCCTTGCTCGGCGAGGTCAAGTAGTAGCTCGCATCTATGCCTTCCTCCTTAAAAACTTCCACGATTGATTGGCCAATATCTCTGGCTTGACTCTCCTCTAGTTCATTCTTGCTGTATATAGCTATGATGCTTGGTCCTGCACCACTTATAGTTACTGCGAGCGCGCCTGCACTGAGCCCTCTCTCCTTAGCTCTCTGATATCCAGGTATCAGCTTAGATCTCACTGGCTCAACTATCGCGTCGCTCATTCCTCTAGCGATAAGTTTAGTGTTCTTGAGTGCAAAGCCTAGCACGACATAACATGCATTTCCAATGTTCTCAACAACTCTCTGAAGATCGACTTGTCTAGGAAGGATCTCGCGTGCGTACCTAGTCTTGTCTTGTGGCAGCCTAACCTCTGGACATACAACCACTATTCCTAAGTCATCTGGAGGGTCAAGCCTAATTAGGTCAAGTGGACTGTAGCTTCTTATCACTACAAATCCCCCAAGTATAGATGGGGCAACATTGTCTGCATGGGGAGTGCCTGTTGCATACTCCTCCCCCTTGACTGCTAGCTTGACTATCTCTAGAGGGGGCGTGTCTAGGCCTAGTAAGGTTGCAAGTGCGACAGATGTTGCTGCTGCAGCAGCTCCACTTGAGCCTAGACCTGACCTGGGCTTAACTCCTTTCCACAGTCTCACTCTGAGGTCGACATCTACGTTGAACTTGTCCAGAATGTACTCAGCTAGCTTGACTACGAGGTTCTCTCTGTCTTTAGGAACGTCATGAGAGTAGGGACCCTGTACTTCAAACTCCACGACTTTTCCGGATCCTCTCTCCTCGACAACCTCGACGTCAACTCTGTCATATGCTAGGTCGAGTGCTAGTCCAAACACGTCGAACCCAGGACCAAGATTTGCTGTTGAGGCTGGGGACTCAACGCTGACGCGTCTGTGGGTTAGCTGGGTCAGCATCTGATGTACCGAAACGTCAATAACTAGGCCCGTGATTATAGTGTTTTGTAGATGATGAGGGGTAGCAACGCAGATAATGAAGAGCCCTAGTGAGACTGACTCTTCCCTGTGCTTGCTTAGAGGCTAAGAGATGTAGTCCAGTATTGTACTTCCAGTATCGCACTCCTCAAGCTGTCTCACACCTCGATCCTTGGACACGTGGTACAGTTTGGCACGCCTGAAGAGAGTTCTCGCGTGCTTAAGAAAGTCCAAGTTGTCGTCTATCACTACGGCTATGTCGTACATTCTCGATAACTGCATGAGTCTTGAGATCTTGTAGTCTATCTCTCTCCTGTAGTCCCCATTCTCTCTCATGACTAAGATGTACTCTCCCTCTTTAAGGCCAATCCTCTCAAGCTGCATAATCGTCACTTCTCTCAGCCTCTCTGGCCTACCTGTCACTACCACTATTTGGCACTCTGCTTCTCTACATAGACTAACTATCTGGTCTATTACTCGTCTAGGCATTGGTCGGTCAAACTTCATGATAATCTTTGGATCAAGTGCTAGCTCCCAGTCTATCATGTTGCCTCTCTGGGCAAGTCTAAATCTCCTCTCCGAGTCTATGAGCGTCCCATCAACATCTACTATGCATGCCTTCTCTCTGCGCTTCATCTCTACTCTCAAGCATCTTTAGAAACCTCTCATACTCTTCTCTTCTCATCTTCCTGTAGTGTTCTGGTCCAGGAAATCTTCTCTGCTTAACATCCTGCACATACTCCGACACTGCTCTCAGTATCTGTTCTCTCAAGTTTATGTACTTCTTTGCGAAGAATGGCTCAATCTCGCTTAGTCCAACCATGTCGTGAAGCACTAGTATCTGTCCATCACACTCTGGGCCAGCACCAATACATATGGTAGGTATTCTCAGTCTGCGCGTTATCTCTGCAGCAACCTCAGCAGCAGTGAACTCTATCACTATGGAGAATGCTCCAGCCTCCTCCAGAGCCTTTGCATCCTCGAGAAGCTTGAGCCCCATCTCGGCTGTCTTTCCCATGAGCCTGTATCCTCCTAGTCTCAAGACTCTCTGAGGAGTCAAGCCGATATGTCCCATGACTGGTATGCCTGCCTTGACTATGGCCTCAACTTTGTCCACAATCTCTTCTCCACCCTCAAGCTTGACCGCATCAGCGCCTGCTCTGATGAGCTTTGAGGCGTTCTTGACTGCTTCTCTCCTGGATGCCTCATAGCTCATGAATGGCATGTCTGCAACCACGAGAGCTCTTGGCTTGGCATTAGCTACTGCTTGGGTATGTCTAGCTATGTCTCTCAATGTGGCATAGTGCGTCGTCGGGAAGCCGTACAAGTTCATTATGACTGAGTCTCCTATAAGTATCCCATCAACACCTGCCTGATCACACAGCTTTGCGGTAATGTAGTCGTAAGTTGCCACCATTACTATCTGTCCTCCCTTCATGTTGAGGAAATCCGTCACTGTGACCTTTCTGTCTCTCCCCATGATAGATCACTGCAAGAGAACAATCTAAACGTTAACTACCCCTGGCTTCAAGCAAGATTGGGGAAATACTCATGAAAATCATGACGTGCGTAAAACAGGAGTTCTCGGCAGCTCATAGTCTCTCGTCTAAGCTAACTGACAAGTGCTCAGTAATACATGGACATAACTACGTTGTTGAGGCTTGTTTTACATCCGACAGACCACTTCCCTGGGTTGCTGACTTCACCCAGCTCAAGCAGATTATCAAGAGTGTCATAGACAAGCTTGATCACACATATCTTCTCCCAGAGAGACTATGTAGAGAAGCCTCAATAAGAGTGCCAGAAGTTGATAGTAAGATCATGTGCATACCCGCTGATGAAGTAACTACAGAGAACATAGCAGTATACATAGTCAAGGAGATAGAGAGAGCTCTTACCAACCAGATGAAGGGAGTAAAGCTTGTAAAGCTACGACTATATGAGACATCGACGTCGTACGTAGAGATCGAGCTAGAGTAGCCATGGTGCTGCCCTCAACAAGACTAATAAGAGTCAAGGTAACTCGAGGAGAACACCTAAAGTACGGAAGAAGACACGTGATAGTGACAATAATACTCTTCATAGTCACTATACTCGTGCTAGCTATACTACTTGTACTACATGGACTCTACTCAGCATAAAACACGCAAAAACCATCAAGAAAGATCCAGGGTACTCCGCTAAAGTTACAGAATCTCCAATAAACTCTAAGTAAACAAGCTTGAAGTTACAGAGCTGGAGTTTGCTACAACAATTATAGGATACAGAACTGTTTGACTAGTTAAAGCCCAAAATTGAATTCACTAGAGAGCACCTCAAAGAAACATGCCTCATACTACTTAGCCAAAGTCCAGTCACTCAACCTATCACAGACCAGACAATACTCAATAATCGTCTAAGCTTGCTCTAACCTAACTAGCCTCTTCTATAAACGTGAGACATGTACAGGTACAGAAGCCAAATTCTTACACGTCCAACGACGATACTGACGATACTCCAGCCTCGGTTCAAGAGAATACCTTAAGCCTACTAGAGCTACACGTGTTAGTTTCTGTTCTAAGTGCTGCATAAAGCACATTTATGCACTACTACTCAAGATAAAGCTAAAAAGTACAAGACAGGTGACTAACACACATGTTTAGAGTCTACACACTAAAGACACCAGACAAAGACACAATAACGAGAGTACTAGACGGTAGCAATATTTTTTGACATTAATACTCAGCGTCCCTTTGTATCAATTACTACCAGACGACTTAACATATATTTGGAACTTATAAATAATAGAGCAGCTGAATGAGTTGCTCCGGGTCCTGCATTGTGATAAGGTGCTCATGAAGGCCCGTAAGTACTTGAAATACATTAATATGGCTCTTTTCCCGGCTTTCATAACAATAGGTCTACTATTTCTTACTCAGGGTGAGACTGCACTTGGTATAGCAAACATAATAATTGGCCTTTCATATCTAATACTGTCTGTCTCATATATGAAACGAAGTAAAAGAGGCCTATAGTCTTGAGAGCAGTTATTATCTTATTTATTGCATTATCTTTATTTTAGTAGCATCTCTGCTTATTGTCTTTCTTAATGGGGTTCTGTAACAATTTCTGTACTAACAATGATAGGTCTTATTATAGAAGGTCTTGGTGTCTGAATGAAGCTTGATATTGCTTTACATCAGTCCTTCTCTTAATTGTTTATCATGGTGTTTGAAATTCTAGTTCTAGTGATTGTCTTTGGTGGTGCTACTGGTTTTAATGTTACTCTCGGAGTTGCTTAGCTTAGTTTAGAAGGTCACGCCATAGAATTTTGAGATGAATTGATTTAGGTACCTTGAGAGCTCGGTTACTCTTTCTTTAAATCTTGTGTAGTCTCTGTCTCTATCGTATACTACTTTTCCGTTAATTATTGTCATTGCGACGTCTCTTCCTGTGGCTGCGTATACTATGTTTGAGACTAGGTTATCTACTCTTAGGGGCTGGATGTATATGCTGTCTGCATCTAGCAGAACTAGATCAGCAAGCTTTCCGGGCTCTATGGCTCCTCCGTTAAGTCTGAGAAGCTTGTAACCTCCTAGTGTTGCTGCTTTAAGTACGTGCATGGCCTTTATTCTGGTGTCCCAGTAGTTGTTTCTCTGTAAGAGTACTGCTGTCTTCATTTCACGGAACATGTCTAGACAGTTATTGCTTGCTGCACCATCTGTGCCTAGCGTCACGTTTACTCCTTGTTGAGCCATCTCGTAGAAGGGGAAGAAGCCTGCAGTTGCTAGTTTCATGTTTGAGACAGGGCAGTGCGCCACTGTCGCGTTGTTTTCGCGAATGAGCTCGATCTCTCTGCTTGTCACCCATCCGAGATGAACCATGTGTGTTCTGTTACTAAGAAGACCTAGCTCTGCCAGTAGCTCTACAGGAAACTTGCCATGTCTCTGTTTACACTCAAATACCTCTTTCCTAGTCTCCGACACATGTATGTGAATTAGCAGGTTGTTCTCTCTTGCTATGTCTCTAGCGAGCTTCAGTGTGTCTATAGCGCATGTGTAGATGCTGTGCACATTGACTATAGGCATTATGAGCTCGTCTTCACTGTAGACCTTACAGAAGTGTTCTAGGTCTCTCGCAACTTTGTCTGGACTGAGTATCACGTCTATGAAGGGTGGACCAAGTGCTGCTCTAATTCCGAATCTCTTAGCTACTTCTGCCGTCACGTGAGGATAGAAGTACATGTCTATGAATGCTGTTGTTCCTGTAGAGATCATCTCCATGATTGCAAGCTCGCTTGCCTTCTCCACGATGTTCTCGTCGAGATGCCTCTCGACTTCCCACATTCTCTGGAGCCACTCATGAAGCTCTAGATCATCGCAATATCCTCTCAGTAAGACCATAGGTGAGTGTGTATGTGCATTTACTAGGCCTGGAATCACTATCTTGTCTCTGCAGTCTATAACTGTACACTCACGCTCCGAGACCGAGATGTCTCCACTCTTCTCGACTGACCTTATTTTGCCATTCTCAATTAGTATGTCCACATTTGTGAGGACCTTATAGTCTCCATCAGGTGACCACGTAACTACTCCTCTACAACCTCTGAGCAAGATGTTACTCATCTGGAGAGTACCCAGAGGAACACGAAGTTATTAAATGTGAATAGCTTGACTCTGCGAAAATACCTAGAGAAGAGCTCTGATACCTGTGTGGGAGGAGGGAGTCTAATTAGCTCTCTCCAGAGTCTCCTATACGCGTGCCACGAGGTGGGACAGAGCATCAAGGCCTCGAGAGGCACTATCACGGCCAGGTATGTCAGGAGTAGAATAGTTCTCAGAGCTGAGGTGCTTCTCCAGAAGTCCACTATCACCGCAACACCGTCTCCTCTCAGGACTCGTCTAAGCTCGCGTGCGAGGATGCAAGTCCTGACTTGTCTAAGCATGTATGATGAGACTGCTGCATGAATGCTTGAGCATCTCAGTGGTAGCAGCTCTGCAGATGCGCACACGAGGTCTACCTGGACGTGCTGCTGAAAACGCTCTTTAGCTCTTCTCAGTCCATGTATCGACAAGTCAAGTAGCACGATCCTGATACTACTGTTATGCCTGAGTAGAAAGGGCACGTTTCTCCCAGTTCCTGACCCGAGATCAAGCACGGTGCATCTACCCGGCCTAGAGACTAGGGACGTGAACTTCTCTCTGAAGAACGAGTCTAGTCCCAGCGTCATCGCTATCGCCATTTTGTCATAGTCGCCGTAGCGGTAGACTACGTCATTGAGAAGGGCTAATATGCTGCGACCTATCTTGGTCACAGTCTGAGGGCTTGATGAGGAGAGACACATTTAAGTGCTTTAGATGTAGTGCCTGCTGTGCTGCAGGTCTTCTAGTACCATTGACAAAGTTCGATTTTCAGGAATGGGTTCTGAGCAAGTGCTATCTTCCCGTAATACTCACAGTGAAGGAGAGTAACACCATAACTGAGAGCTTAGGCTTGGACTACGTGTACACACTTATGTCTCACAGACATTCCTCGTACAAGTATGTACGTGATGTGTTACAGCACTATGGAGTCAAGCTGCCTGAGAGAGGATGTGCGCTATACGCACAAGAACACTCCACGTGTCGAATATATCGCAGAAGGCCGCTCGTATGCAGAATCTTTCCCTTCACAGCAAGTCTAACAGTATGCGACTGGGCTAGAGACAACTGTGAGGCAGTCAGGAGAGGACACTGCTTACCGACTTACGACCTGGCTAAGCTAGCTGAGCTGTACTCTAGAGAGATAGAGAGGACTTATGATAGCGAGAGAGCTCTCAGAGAAATTGAGGAGCTGAGAAGGAGCATATTTGACAAGGTAGTCTCAAAGATGGTGAGAGATAGAGTGCACCTTGAGGTGCTCAGGTACTATCTGCTAAGCTACATAAACTTCACCGAGCTTAATGGCTGAGCGTCTAAGTCAAGGAGAGATGGTCAAGCGTGCAAGCTGGAGAAAGATCAAGGAGCTTAAGCTTGGGAAGTTCAAGATCACACTATATAGAGACAGGGAGAGTGGACTAGTGTACCGTGCAGAGATCAGTGAGGAAGGTGCATATTGTGGTGACGTGTACTTCTACTTTGACGACGAGATAGTACTGATATGTCACGTTGGTGGAGTCAACGCTGACAATCTCCGCAAGGTATTATCAAGGCTTGAGGACATGTTGCAGCGATGGAAGACACTAAGCTAGGCACAGATATGGATCTCGAGAGAGTAAAGGAGCTTCTAGAGACCACGGAGACTACACAAGCTTCTCTCTGCATAGAGAGCAGAGCGAGAGTCGTAGGTCTGGACAAGGCGGTGGCAAGTTGTCTCAGAGATGTGCAGCATGGAGAGGTAAGGTCCTTTCTTCAGAAGCTGATTCATGACTACGACTACTTTAGGAAAGTACTCAGCTACGTGTATATAAACGATGTATGTACTAGCATACACATCTACGCAATTTACAGCAACATGAGGAGAGTCGGACTAGCAGACGAGGTATGTGAGATTCTGAACGAGATCTATGATGTCCTTAGTGGCAGACCTGTGGCTGCTCGAGACTTACTGTCGAGAGTCATGGAGAGATACGTGAAGCTTGTGAGTATGTGCATAGTAAGGAGAGACCTCACTTTCAACGTCAGTCTTGGCGTGCTTACAGATATCTTAGCTAGACTTATTCTGCTTGAGCACTGTCGCAGCATGCATGAGGGAAAAGTCGAGAACTGCGATAATATATTACAGTCGCTTCGCTGGAGACTAGGTGTAGTACATGCCTGCTGCAGGGAGCGAGAGGGAGATAGTCCAGTACCTTAGCGAGATTCTTAGATACGTTAAGAAGACATACTCTACCTTGAGAAGTGAGCTTGACGAGATTAAGAGCAAACTTGACGAGCTATCGCAGAGAGTTAGTCGACTAGAGAGTAGTCTCAAGGCATCTAGAGCCTACAGGACGCTAGGAAGAGAGAGTTTGACGGAGAGTGCTAAGAAGATCCTGGAGGAGATAAGAAGGAACTTGTTCATAGACACTAAGAGCATACTCAACAAGAGAGCTCTGAAGATTCTGGTTGACAGAGGCAAAGTAGTTCTGCTCAGAGATGAGATGCTAAATCTCGAGGTCGTGACTACGCCTGACATAGTCAGGAAGATTCTTTCAAGACTACCAAAGAGTGCAGATGAGGTTGCTAGAGAGTTCACTGAGCGTGAGTATGAGTTACTTAAGATACTTAACAGGTTGGGCTATGTCCTCATAAGAGATAATGTGTATGTCCCCTCAGAGCTCTCGCGGGAATTTCTAGAAGGTACACGAAGAGAGAGCTAAGTGCTGTGGTAACTACTTAAAGGCTTAGAGACTCACCTTCACTGACGTTATGGTCTACAGCGAGTGCGTTGTTCTCGTGAAAGACGGTAGAGAGATCAGTGTCTGTGTAGGAGACCTCACAGAGTTTGACGGTGATGCTATCGTTAATCCCGCAAACACGAAACTTCTCATGGGTGGGGGAGTTGCTGGTGTCATAAAGAGAAAGGGAGGCGAGGATATAGAGAGGGAGGCACTCAAGCATGCACCTATCCCCATAGGCAAGGCCATCGTCACGCATGCCGGTAGGCTTAGATGTAGATACGTAATTCATTCTCCAACTGTCGAGGAGCCAGCATCACCGTCAAGTCCTGAGAAGGTCTATCTTGCCACCCAGGCAGCACTTGAGGAAGCTAAGAGGCTTGGCCTCAAGAGAGTAGCCTTTCCGCTCATGGGTGCAGGTGTAGGAGGCTTGACGCCGGAGAAGGCTATAGAGTCTATGGCTAGGGCGTTTCACGAGCATGGAGAAGGACTAGAGATTCACGTAGTCGTTCTATCCAGAGACGTGCTGGAGAGAGTAGTTAGGAAGTTAGAGAATATCAAGTGGAGTCGAAGATAGTCAAGAGTTAATATAGAACCTTCACCCTTCTTAGCACGATGAGCGAGAGTGCTAGAATCAGGTTACCTGCTGAAGGAGAAATGCTTGCAAAAGTGATAGAACTGCTTGGAGACGACAGGGTGAAGGTTCTGTGTCCGGATGGGAAGATAAGGATAGCAAGAATACCCGGAAAGTATAGACGAAAACTCTGGCTTCGAGTAGGAGACTACGTGATAATTGTCCCATGGGAGTTTCAGCCAGAGAAGGCTGACGTGATACACAAGTACGAGAAGAACGAGGTCCCAGAGCTACGAAAGTACCTAAAAGACCAGATTGAGAAGCTTGAAGAGCTAGGTCTGTAACAGCTAACTACACAGTGATGGCTAGGTGACGTCCCAGCACTCTCTAAGATTCTACTTCCTTGTCTTCCTCGCTCTGAACAACTCTACGCTCGACATTCTCATAGTCGGGGCTCTCTCCTCGAAGCTCCTCGATCAAGGTTAAGCCTCCTATGACTAGCATGTTATCTCGAACAAGATACTCGCCACGTCTAAACTCCTTTCTGTATCTCTCTGCCCGCTCTATGATCTTCCTGAACACGGTCTCTGGGTCAAAGACCTCGACCTCAAGCTCCTTCTCAAAGTACCTTGATACGTTCTTTATGTCGCGTAGCAGAAACTCGTAAGTCTCGGGTCCAGAGACCTTGACCGCAGACCCCCAGTCAATTATCACGAGCTCGCTTCCAGTGTTGACAATGTTGTACTCGCTGAGATCTGCATGAATGATCTTCCCGAGTATGAATGCACGCTCAATGTATCCCAACACTGTCAAGTACGCGGTCTCTGGGTCGTCAGGAGGATACTCCTTCAGTAATGGTGCAGGAGTGCCTCTCTGACCTTGATAAGAGACGAACTCCATGACCAGTATGTTTCTGTAGAAGGCTATTGGGCGAGGAACTCTCACGCCAGCTGACCAAGCAACCCTGAGATTCCTGAACTCCTTACGACACCAGAGCTCAGTCAGCTTGAAGGTGCTTGAAGGTCTAGCTCCTTCGAATCTGTGGTCGCTATGTATGTACTTCTGTCTACCTCTGATAAATCTGGAGGTAGTAGTGTAGAATATCTTCACAGCAATATCCTCTCCCTCTGGAGTCTCAGCCCAGAACACCTTAGCCTCCTTTCCCTGTGCAACAGGACCATGTATCTCACCAATAACTCCTCTGTTCATTAACTCGTAGAGAGCCTCAAGAGTATACTCATTAAATACGTCATCAAGAGCCTTCAACTGATCTATGTCCTTAATCTTGAATCTTCTCTTCTCAACACGCTCCCAGAAGAGACTCATGTACTCACACGAGGAGAGAAGGCACACGACTTAATAAGGGATAGCATATATGCGGGATTCAGCGACCGGTGTTTCTATCATTCACTCAGACCTGAGTGCCCTCATCACCTGCAGAGCATAAACCCAGTCAGAATACTCTCTGAGTCCAGCTAAGAAAACCTTACGAAAAGGGAGGACTCCTGAAAGCTTGATAAAAGATTAGGGAGAAGATTTTTGTGATGCTGTATTTCAGGCACCGAGCTTCGCTTCCTCTACTCCTCGGCGTACTCTGTCTCCACGGCAGCCTCCTCAACGTTTTCCTCTCCTGAAGCTAACTCAGCAACTGCATATGTCTGTCCGACTCTCTTGATCTTGATGCGCACCTGATCCCCCGGTTTTGTTCCTGGCACAAATATTATGAAGCCCTTTACTCTCGCGATGCCGTCGCCCCTTCTTGAGAGCTCAACTATCTGAACCTCCATGACATCTCCGACGTTTATTGGAGGCTTACCAGTGCGACCTGGTGCGCATCCCGTCTTACTACGTGCATATCTCGATCTTGACTGTCTACATCTTGACTGTCTGCGTCTTGGTTTGTTGAAGCTCATTGAGACAGAAAAGCAGCTAGATGCCTAAAGTAGGTATTGTATGCGTATTACAGGATCTGAGAATCCGAAAGACATACTTAAAGGTGGGTATAGAGCGTTGAAGATAGAACAAAAGAGAAAAGATTGAGAAAAGATTTGTGTTTTTGTTTGTTTTTATGCTAGTTCTTGTTTTGCTTCTTCTATCTTATCTGGATGTTCTTCCTTGAAGTGTCTATAAATGTTTGACAACGTCTTCAAAGCATTCTCACCCTCCTCAATCTCCTTACCACAAATCCTACACTTCAAACCATCCATATACTTCTCCTTCAACACCTTAGCAATCTTAGACCAAACAACACGCGCCATCTCAAACCCCCGTGAGGTCGGTTCTCACAATGACTTTTATTACTATCTCTCAGTGAGTGTATAGGGATGCTGTATCATGAGTATTAGGATTTTTAAGCTCTCTTTAAAGGTGGTGAGAGCGCTTTCTTCTGCTAATCTGTTAATCTAAGATTAGTGTACTCTATTGTAAGGAGGATACACGATGTATATTATGTATATACTACATAGTATTCTAGTAGGTAAACATATTTATCTAGAAGAAGTTATCTGGCCCTAAGTGCTCTAGTGCTTAGTAGCTTGAGAATGTTCTGTTAGGAGTTCTTTAGAGTAAAGATATTGTGAGGGAATATTATGGAGATTGTAGGGGGAGGGGGTACTTAGTGTGTTATCTCGGTTTCAGTTTAAGAGGTCTCTTACTCTTTTATTAGCCCCCTAGCCTTAAGTGCGCTTAGTACCTGCTCAAGTACCTTCTCTGGAGGGGGTGTTGCGTCGATGTCTACTAGTATGCCTCGTTTCCTGTAGTAGTCTATTATTGGGCTAAACTGCTCGCGATATACTTCAAGTCTCTTCTTTATGACTTCGGGCTTATCGTCCTCTCTCTGATAGAGCTCTCCTCCACACTCGCAGCGATCCGGCTGTGGTGGGGGCATGAATTTGAGGTGCCATATCTTGCCACACTTCTTGCATATTCTTCTGCCACTTAGTCTCTCTATTATCACCTCGTCGGGACAGACGAAGTTCAGGGCAATGTCAGGAGGTGCAAACTTGTCGAGCTCCTCTGCCTGCTTCAACGTTCTCGGAAAGCCGTCAAGGATCCATCCTCTCTGACAGTCTGGCTGTGAGAGTCTCCTCCTGACTACCTCTATCACCACCTCATCTGGAACGAGGAGCCCCTTCTCGACGTACTCCTTGATCTTCTTGCCTAGGTCAGTCTCTCTCCTTATCTCGTCTCGAAAGATGTCACCGGTAGATATGTGCGGTATTCCGTAGCGCTGTGATAACATGCTTGCAATTGTTCCTTTACCGGCACCTGGTGGTCCTATCACGACTATCTTCATTGTTTCTCGACTAGCTTAATGCTTAGAGTTAAGTTTTACCTAAGGAGTCGCGACAACTAAAAACCTCACTTATGACCCTTTTTATCTTCAGCGCATCTCTCTCCAAGAGCGGACTCTCACACACTATGCTTACCTCGTTGAACTGATTTCTGAACAGGTACAGAGCCTCTGCTAGTGGTCTCAGCGGTGGCCTATCAGTATCGATAACGTCATGTTGATCGTCTAGTTTTCCACTGTCTAAAGTTAGACCTGTAAAGTGCATGTGTAGCTCCCTCAAGTCAGGAAGTCTAGAACGAACCAGGCTGAGTACCTGTACATAGTCTATGTGCCCTCTGTTCCTCAGGTAGATATGTGCCCAGTCAATACAGGGAACTACGTAACCTATCCCCACCTCAGTACACACATCTATTATCTCGTCAAGAGTACCAAACTGCTCATCTTTCCCCATAGTCTCAACTGCTATCCTCGCAGGCACATCTTCCTCATCAATGTACTTTGCTAGCCTTCTCATGTACTCAACTATGATTCTCTTACACCTGGAGGGACCATACGACATGTAGTAACCAGCATGGACAACTACGTACCTAGCATTGAGTATTTTGGAGTAACGTAGACAGGTCTTGACTCTCTCATAGGACTGCTCTCTAACAGAGACCTTCTCGGAGCAGAAGTTGACGTAGTATGGTGCATGTATGGTAAGCATCACGTCTAGCCTACATGCAAGCTTGCCAACTTCCTCTGCCTCTCGCTCACTAAGAGTTACTCCACGCACAAACTCTATCTCTAGCAGATCAAGACCAAGCTGACGCAGCATCTTAAGTCCTCTCAGGTAGCCCTTCCCCTGAGCAAGTCTAGGAAGACCAGCTGTTCCTACCCTGATCCTCATCTCGCCTAGCTCTCTATTACCCCGATTCTACACCTATCTGAGCAAGATCCCCCGGGATAGACCATCACAGTAGAACTCTGGAGTGAAACAATAACACCAAAGCCGAAGGGATAAATAGAGTAGCTCCTAGAGTCCTCGCGTGACTTTAAGTCTCAACATACTCTCTTCACAAGATTATTCAAAAAACTGTCTCGAGCCCGAGCCTCACTAAATAACTGAGCATGTTGGCATGGACTACGGACCACTCTGCTCGCTTTCTTAGTCAGTAATTATGTTCATATAATTCAAAGTCTTTAAGGCTCACTTGGAGACTCGTAGTTCCTAGTTTACTCTAAGGGTAGTAATTCTAGTTGAGCTTCTAACAGTTTGGTTCCGCTTAGATGTGTGCAGTCCACTACTTAGGTCGTGTTAGACACAACACATGCTTAATTTATGATTGGCTGAGAGTTAGGCCACATGTCTCACTACTTCTCTGAGAGGCCGTACTACTCGAGGCTCAGAGTAAGGAGAGTACGAGTGGTGATAAGAGGTACGTACTTTGAGTATGTTACTGCTCCGGGCGTGTTCTCAAGTCGCTATGTTGATCCAGGAACCATGTTGCTGGCAGAGAACATGGTCATAGAGGATGGTAAGGTTGTGGTTGACCTGGGGTGTGGGTACGGAGTACTTGGAATTGTCTACGCTAAGTTTGCACCTAACTCAAGAGTGTACATGGTTGACGTGAATGAGTCTGCTCTGCAGCTTGCAAGACTGAACGCTAAGATAAACTCCGTAAATAATGTCATTGTTAAGAAGAGTGATCTCTACTCAAACATAGATTCCGACAAGATAGAGGTTGTTCTATGTAACCCACCGGTCTCCGCCGGTCTAGATGTGAACTACAGGATAATAGAGGAGACTTGGAGAAGACTTGTAAAGGGAGGAATTTTCCAGGTTGTGTACCCACTAAAGGTCTCGGAGAGATTTGAAAAGAAGCTAAGCGAGCTCTTTACCGAGGTGAGCGTCCTTGCAAAGAGCGGTACACACAGAGCATATATTGCTGTTAAGTGATCTTGCTAGCCGAGAGTCATCGTTAACCTTACACTTCTCGCATACTCCTCGGGATAAGTCACAACTACATGTTCCCCATGGAGAAGCTCCATGAAACCTATGTCGTTCACGTAGTTAGCATAGGGTTCCTTCCTGAACCCAACCCTCACAAGCAAGGTGCTGTACCTTGAGTATCTTGAGCTGGGCAACGCTGAGTAGATTGAGAAGTTGAATGAGTATTGTCCAAACCTCAGGCTGACAGCTGAGATTATATTGCAGAGGATCCTTGCTAAGATCTTGATGTCGCAGAGTGATAGATTTTGAAAGTCTCCTCGTTCTATATCAACTATATGGAACTCATAGTTAACATGCGGCGCAAATGGTGCATAGACCACAAATCTGCCCTTGGTAAGCACGTGTCGTGCTCCAATGCTGACCTCAGTGTCTACGTAGTCAAGAAGCAGTAGTCTACCTGTCTTCCTGTAATACCTCTCTGCTCTTCTCAAGATAACTCCATGAACGTTTGTTGGTCTCCTAGCAGTAACTATCTGTGCATGTGGGTGAACTGCAGAGGAACCTGCCGGAAACAGGAAGTTCATGTTGATGTAGCAGTACTTCTGTCCTGAGTCAACACGTATAATCTTCTCGAAATATTCCTGACATAGAGCTAACAAATCTAGAATAACCTCATGTAGATCCCAGGGAGGTCTGTAATGCCTACCTGGATCAAGTATAGCTATACTGTGAAACTTCCCAAATGGAAACATATTCGGGACAAGGACAACAGCTCCACGAGAGAGAACACTCTCTTTCAAGAAGTAGAACCGGGGCGTACGCTCTCTGAACCTACTAGCACAGAAGGGACAATCACTCTCGGTTCTCTTGATAACCTCCTCTATGTTCTTCCTTATCTCCTCAATATCTGGTCTATGCTCCCTAAATGCACGCTCAACGTTTATCCTACACCAAAGACCTGTTAGTGGATCCTTACGATACTCAACTAGGCACTTCCTGAGAGAACCATCTGATAGATACATCACACACTCCTCAACAACCTTAACTAGCTCTACTGACCCCACTCCTCTGCTACGATAGATCCTCACTAGCACATAGCTAAACAAAGATCAAGATAATGCTATCTGTCACGCCTCACTGAGGAGCCAAGACTACTCAGAGAGTACCGCATAGACTGAGTACCTGTACAGGTACTGGATAGACGCTACATTGAGCACACTACCAATCTGCGACCTATCTCCTAACACGGCCAGATAAATCTAGAGAACCTCTTCAAGTAAGTGAGTCAACATTCTCTAATTGGTGAGTGTTCTGGTAACCTGCACGAGATGTGGTAAGCGTGAGGCATTCTTTTTCAGGAGGACCTCAGGTGAGGCACTGTGTAGGCAGTGCTTTGTTAAGTCGTTAGAGATGAAGGTTCTGCGTACAATAAGGAGATTTAGGCTCATAGAGCCTCAGGACAGGATTGGGTTAGCTGTGAGTGGAGGTAAGGATAGCTTAGTGCTGCTCTACATTCTAGGTAAGCTTTTCAGGAGAAGGCATCTTAAGTGCTCAGAGACTTACGCATTCACGATAGATGAGGAGCTTGAGTATAGTAAGTTCAAGCTGACTCGAATAAACGTTATTCGTGAACTCTCCAGAGAGGCTGGGTTTGAGTACAGTGTATACAGAATTAGTGAGCTTATTGGAGTGTCTGTTCCAGAGGTCTACTCTGGGCTTAGCGAGCGTGGAGAGAAGATTCACATGTGTACGGTGTGTGGTGTGCTGAGGAGAAAGGCAGTAAACGTTCTCGCTAGGAGACTTAACCTGACTAAGATAGTGACTGCACATAACCTTGATGATGAGGCACAGACTGCAATTCTTAACGTTCTGGTTAACGATGTGAAGAGGTTCAAGTGGTTTGGAGTTGTAACTGGCGAAGATGTAGAGGACCTTGTTCCAAGAGTAAAGCCTCTGAGGTACATCAGAGAGGAGGAGATTGCGGTGTATGCTTACGTAAATAACATACCGATGCTTGAGAGGGAGTGCCCATATGTGCGTGAGAACCCGAGGTATATGCTCAAGTTCCTGCTATCTGAGATAGAGCAGCGTAATCCAAACGTCAAGTACATGATTGTGTCTTTTGGAGATGAGCTTAGTAGGATAATAAGGACTTCAAGGTACTTCAAGGAGAAGATTAGGCTTAGAAGGTGCAGGATCTGTGGTGCTCCAAGCACAAGCGATGTGTGCAGAGCATGTGATCTAGTAAGCAGAGCAGGACTTTTAGAGAGATACATTGATGCTGTAAGAGTGTGAGGTTCCTTAATCAAAGAATATGTTGAACACTATGTCGTCACCGTTCTTTAACGTGTTTATCTCAATGTTATATAGATCTCCTAGTAGGCCTCTTATGAAGCACTCGACATATGTTGTCACGAAGTCCTCATCAAGACACTCTGACAACATGACCTTTATTATGTTGTTATTTACGAGCTTACTCTCAGCAACTTTGCATAGTCCTCTCAGCTGTACTACATTTAGTAGCTCTAGAAGATCCTCTATCATTACGTCGTCAGAGAGCATGTACCTGATGTATCTTGCGTCAAGCATGCCCATCAGACTTGCAATCTTGGCTAGAGACTTGACTTCTGTAGGTGCAATCTTCTGTAGAAGCTCCTTATCGAACACGACTACTGGCTTGTCTCTGAAGGTCGGCCTCATGTAGGAGGGTATAAGAAGGGGACCTCTTATCGTCTTGTAGCTCACCTCGCTTATGAACGACAAGCTCCTTATCTTCTCGAGGACGTCCTCAATGCTTGTAGGACACTGTGTTAAGTCTACAATGAAGTACATGGTCCTCCTGAGAGAGTTCACGTGCACCCATAGTATGTTTATGCCGTTGTCGGCAAATATGTTCGATATTATTGCAAGTATACCTGGCCTGTCCTCGGCTAGCCTGATGCTTACCTCACACAGGATCCTCTCCGTGTCGAGCCTATATATGGGGAAGAGCTCGTTGTGCGTTGGAGCTAACATCTCCTTCACGATTTTCCTAGTTGGAAGAGTCAAGGGATCGTAAATATGTTTCTACCAGTGATGTACATGAGTGCGCTTAGTGTTATCAGGCCATTTGATCCGTGGAGAAGCCCTCTCTGTACATGTCCACGCAAGTATACTCTTAATCCATACACGGGATGCTCGCACATGTGCTTATACTGCTACGCAACATCGTACATAGGCAAGAGAGAGAGCACGCCAAAGAGAGACCTGATAGTGCGAGTAGTGAGAGACCTAAAGCAGATTCTCAGGTTCGAGACTGAGCCACTAATAAACATGTCTACCTCAAGTGATCCATACCCTCCGGAAGAGACCATTCACAAGCTCACTAGAAGAGTCCTCGAGATCCTCTGCAAGCATCCTGTGAGACTACTAATAACTACCAAGAGCTCCCTTGTTGTTCGAGACCTTGATCTACTCAGAAAAGCGAGATGTGCCGTAGCAATAACAGTTACAACGCTGGACGAGAGTCTTGCAAAGAAGCTTGAGCCTAACGCTCCGTCTCCTCGCGAGAGGCTGAGGGCTATTGAGAGACTATCTAGAGAGGATGTTCCGGTAGCTGTCAGGATTGACCCAGTGATCCCCTTCGTGAACGATGACCCAGCTGAGCTCAGAAGATTAGTTCAGGAGGTAGTGAGCAGTGGAGCGGTACACGTCGTGACGTCTACTTATAAGGCCAGACCAGACAATTTCAGAAGGCTTCTGGATGCATTTCCCGAGCTTGAACGCAAGCTAAGAAGACTGTACTACGAAGAGGGAGAGAAAGTTCATGGATACAGGTATCTGAGACCTGACTTGCGTAAGAAGCTGCTTGCACCGATAATTGAGTGCTGTAGAACTGTTGGAGTAAGCTATGCTGTGTGCAGGGAGGGTATTCCTGAGTACAGGAGGGCTCCAAGCTGTGATGGCTCACACTTGGTTAGGTCTAGAGCTTGAGTCTTATCCTGAACCCGTCACTAAACTCCTTGTGCCAGTCAAGTCTCCTTGCCTTGAGACCAAACCTCTTAGAGAGATACTCTGCTGCTGATAGTGCTGCAGTTGCTCCCTGTCCTGCAGCTATTATTGCTTGCTTGAATGGCACAGCTGTGACGTCTCCTGCAGCAAATATGCCCTCTCTAGATGTCCTGCAGAGAGTGTCTATAACTATCTCGCCCCTCTCGTTTGTCTGAACTAGGTCCTTAATGAAGTCGGTCCTGAACTCGTATCCCAGCTCTACAAATACGCCATCAACGTCAAGCTTAACTTCTGAGCCATCTGGGCCCTCCAGCACCACTCCTCTGACCTTCTCATCCCCAACTATTGACTTGACCTTGTATCCCCTCAGCACCTGTACCTTGTCTCTCAGCTCTGAGACAACGTCATTGATGACATCTTCAGGGACGCTCTCAGGAACCCAGTACAGCACAGAGCAATACAGACCTAGTATTGAGATCTCCATCTTCAGACCAGGCTTGTACGTGCTCACCAGCAACACTCTCCTGCCTCTGAAGAAAGGTGCATCACATACTACACAGTAGCTCAGTCCTCTTCCAAGATATTTCTCCTCGTCTGGCACGCGAAGCCTCCTCGGCATCTTCCCAGACGCAACTATGACCGCATATGTCCTGTACTCATGACCACTACGCGTGAGAACCCTGTACATGCTCTCCTCAGGAATCACTCTCACAACCTCGTCAAGCTCTATTCTCACGTTGGAGTATTTCCTGACCATGCTCTCCGTACGTCTTATTATCTCAGTGCCAGACACTGGCCCCGTACCTGGGTAGTTCTCAATCAACGTAACACGAGCAAGCTGGCCCCCAAGCTCAACTCCTATACACACAACCTTGAATCCTTGTCTTGCAAGAAACAGTGCAGCCGTTAAGCCAGCGATTCCGAGACCAATAACAACTACATCACAGCTTGATACTTGTGCTGCCAGTTTCGGTCACCTTGTCCTTAAAATGTGGCGCACTAATTAACGTTTCATGTCTAGCTACAGGAGAGATGCTAAGCCTCTGGTGCTCCTAGTGAGGGTCAAGGGAAAGAGAAGTCCTATGAGGCTTCATGATCTTGTCAGGTACTGTGATGTCGTCGTCGTAAACTTGTTTAGGCCTGTGGCTGATGAGAATGTCCTGAAGATAGCTAGACGTCTTGAGAGGTGTGATGTAGCCGTGTTTACAAGTAGCATAGCATGCTCATTACTGTACAGATATGGAATAAGCGTGAGAGCTAGATACTACATTGCGATAGGAGAAGACACGAGAGACTCGCTCTTCTACCTCTTTAACATACCTAGAGAGCATATACTTCTTCCTGAACACTATGACAGTGACCACATCATAGAGCTACTGAGAGAGCTAGTACTAGATGATGTCGATATACGTGTTGTACACGTATACAGATCTAAACATGCTGACTACAAGATAGTGCTATCGTCTCGATCTTTCTCCAGGAGGATCATAGTTAGAGAGCTAAGACTCTACAGGCTTGTGCTCGATAATGATGCACTGCACCTAGTGCAGGAGCTACTAGGAGGAGCCAGCGTGGTAGTCTTGCTTTCAGAGAGCTCAGCGCGTTCTCTAAGAGAACTTCTACAGGGTAGGAGGCTACCCGTAATTGTGCCTAGTGAGAGAGTGAAAAGAGCTCTAGAGGACGTTCCAGGAGTTGATATACATCTTCTTGAGAACGTCTCGGTGGACAACTTAATTGAGAAGATAAGACAGATGCTGGAGAGTAATGCTGGATAGCGTATGGAGAGACTTGTTAATGGAACTTCAGTACAACTTTCCGCTGTGCAGGAGACCCTTCTACGAGATAGCTAGGAGACTAGGCCTGGATGAGGAGCAAGTCATCGAGAGAGTGAGAAACTTGCAGGAGGGAGGCGTAATTAAGAGAATAGGAGCTGTACTCAATTATCAGAGTAGAAGTCTGAGAGCTGCTCTTGTGGCTCTATCAGTCTGTGATAGGTTTGTTGAGGACTTATCAGCGTTTTTAAGACAGGAGCTAGGGATATCTCACAACTATCTCAGAAGTCACTCAAAGTTCAATGTCTGGTTCGTCATAAAGAGGAGATCGTTTAGAGAGATAGTAGACGCTGTTAGAGATCTAAGCAGAAGGTATGGAGTCAAGGATTACGTAGTGTTAGGTACAGCTAAGACATTCAGACTAGACGTTAAGTTCAACCTGTACAGAGGCATCTCGGAGGCCAAGATACTGAGAATACCTGATAGTATCCCGCAGCTTGAGAGTGTGTCCAAGCTTAGCAGAGAGATCCTTGGAATGTTGTACAGCATTAAGGTGTGCAGTGAGCCTTTTGAGGAGATATGTAGGAGATTTAACATAAGAGTTGAGTATCTCGTGAACGAGGTTTCAAGACTAGTCAGTCTCGGAGTCCTGAGAGACTTCTATGCAGTTCTTAACCAGCAGAGTGTGGGATTCAGGTACAATGCTGTAATATATGTACCTGATGCGTGTAGAGAAGATATCATCATGCTTAGAGAGCCGACACACATAGTCTATAGGGAGGTTATCGACGGAACGACTGATTATGGACGTGGGTGCTACATGGTTGTTCATGCGGTGTCGAGAGATCTAATAGATGACTTTGTTCGGAACCTGTACAGACACTACCGCAGTCACTACATAGACGTCATATATAGTGTCAGGG
>JALWFJ010000061.1 GCA_027036495.1 Thermoproteales archaeon | reverse complement strand
TCATCATAGGTCTTCGTGTATATTATGATCTTGGGGTCGAAGCACAGTCTGGTTAGAGGCTCCATGACATAGTATGGTACCTCTACTCTCACACCAATGTCAAGTGGGTTAGGGACTAGCTCTATGCCTATCTCTCTCGCAACGTTCCTAAACCACTCAGCACCTGCTCTTCCAGGAGCTAGGAGGACAACCTTCGTCTCGATGTCTCCCTTGTCTGTGTGCAACACTATTGAGTCTCCTCTTCTGCTTAGAGCGTGCACATCAGTCTCCGGCATTAAGTTAATTCCTCTACTCGTGATGTATGATACCATGTTGCTCACTACTCTCACAGTATTGTCAGTCCCAATGTGTCTCTGCTTTATCCTCACTAGCTGTGCACCAACCTTCACAAACTTGCGTTGAAGATCCTTGAAGTCGTCTGATGCAGGTTCAAACACCCTGTTAGGTGCTCCAAACTTCACGAGCACCGAGTCGATGTAGTCTATTATTCTCTGAGCGAGATCCCAGCTACCAACAAGCTCATGTAGCTCTCCTCCAATGTCTGGTCTCAAGTTAATTGTTCCGCTACTCAGCGCTCCAGCACCACCTACGCCATACATTATGTTACAGGGATTACACTGCTGACACTTTCCCTTCACACGAAGAGGACATACTCTCTTCTCGACAGGCCTCCCCTTGTCTACGATGAGAACCTTTAGAGCTCTTTTCTGAACCTCAAGAGAACACGCGATCTCGTATGCTGCAAAGAGGCCAGCTGGACCTGCTCCGACGATGACTACGTCATATTTCACTATAGCTACACCATTACGACAATATATGACGACTGTATTTAAAGTTAGTACTGCTTGTGTACAGCATGCTCAGGTAGGTCCTAGGACGTCTCTTCTTCTATCAACCATGTCCTCAGCCTCCTCGCCTGTACCAATCAGCGTTATTGGGACTCTAAGCTCGTTTTCGAGATACTCTATCCACTTTCTGGCCTCTGCAGGTAGATCCTCCCAACGCTTCTTGCCTCTAGCATCGGGGAATAGGACATCAATCTTAGTGATCGCTATCTGTGTCGGAGTGTTAAGCATCACGGCTCTCCTTGCCCACTCAATGTTGAATGGAGCAACTCTTCTCGGCCTTCCCGTGACTGTGCCATACTCTATCCATCCTCTTCTAGCCGCCTCCTCTGGTGGTAGCTCACCGGGAAGCTCTCCAGCACCTACTCTGGTCCAGTATGCCTTGAAGACCAGCACTATGTCCGTGACCTTCCTTGGACCGATCCCGACCTCGCTCAGTATCCCATTAACTGTGACGTCACGAGACGTGACATACGGATAGGTTCCATGATAGAGACTCAGGAAAGTCCCCTGCGTGCCCTCAACAAGGACTAGTCCACCTCTGTCCACCACCTCGTTCAGTCTTGCTACAGTGTCCGTTAAGAGCTCTCTCAGCTCGGGGAAGTCTCTAGCAAGCTTGAGAACTCTTAGAACTCGCTCCATCATTGCTGCACCCACGCCCTGACCAGTTGACCCAATGACCTTCATTAGATACTCGTTCTCACGCTCCATCTTGACGTGCCTGTCCTCTATTATCCCAGTCTTCTCATCAACCCACACCCTACCTCGCGTGTCAGTCTCATCGATCTCTTTGAAGAGTAGATCTACCTTTATTAGTGCACCAGGAGGAACAAAGATCTGCGTTTTCCTACAGATAAAGGCAGTAGATATCACTCTGAGCTTCCAGGTTCTTCCCCCATAGACCACGGTATGACCAGCGTTTATGGCTCCAGTCCTAGCAGCAGCATCTGGCTTGTCTCTGACTGCTAGAAAGGCGGTGACCTTACCCTTACCCTCATCTCCAAAAGCACCACCCACTACGACCGTTACAGGCATCTAGCTTCAGTGCTCTTGGCTGCGAGAAGCGATTAAGTATTATCCCTGTAGGAGCAGAGACCCTTAACGAGCTAAGAGCCCTGTAGATACACTATCAGTGCGCCATCTTTCAGATCTATATCTGTGAGGGAACCAAGCTGAGGATCTACGGGACTCAGAGAGAACTCTACTGCACCTGCTCTGCAGGCATACCTGACCAGGTATGCCTTAATCACGCTGCCTGGATCCATGTTGGTGCCTGGAGATACTCTCACGTAGATCTCGAGCACTGTGGGTGATCTCCTGAATCTGACACGGCAATGTCTACCTAGCTCGAGCAGACGGAGAGCATAGTCAATTGGAGATACGGATGATACGTAGAAGATGTTTCTCTTTAAGGTACTAAGCTTTGAGTAGAGTGCACTCACGAGATCACAATCAAGAAGCGAGTCATACAACACGACTGTTACGTTGTCGAGACAAGCCGCATCTATCTCGGCTTTTCCTTTAAGTACAGACACTGCATGGCTCACTGCTGCGTCTCCCGGTATGAGCTCAGTGATCTGATCTGGGACACTGTCGGTGACTATGGCATGGTCGCATGACAGTATTGCTGCTAGCGCTCTTGGACTGAGAAACTTCTTCACTCCTAGTCCAACATCTATGAAGTAGATCCCAGGCGCTATGAGACTGCCTCGACTCTTGAAGTAGGTGAGTGTCTGCTTTATGTCTAGCTGGTAGAGATTTCTTCTACCACTCTTCACGTCGTGTGTTATCTTTAAGAGACCTGCGCTTTTGAGGAAGGACAAGACTTTCCTGACTGTTCGTGGTGAGAGACCTGTTCCCTCCACGATCTCCCTGAAGGACACTGCGTCCTCACAATATACTAGCTGTCTGAGCTTGAGAAATGTGAGGACATATCTTGCAGAGTTTGGCAGCTTGTTGAGTCTGGGAAGCTCGTTGTCTATGGTGGGGCTGCACATGCTCGGCTTAGGCTAGAGTGTGTATGGGGACTATTTTTAATGATCTTACATAGCAGACTCTTCAACACTTACGTAATTTACGTATTGTTTCAACTCTGTCCGAACTCTGAATTAAGCTGAAAACCTAGACGAAGGCTAAACACCAGCCAAATATGGAGTACGTCTGTCCACTTGACTGGAGATACGGAAGCGAGGAGATGAGACGACTCTTCCGCGTACACAACATAGTCGAGACGTACGTGAAGGTCGAGAGAGCATTAGTATGTACTTTGGAGGAGCTAGGAATAGCAGACCCAGGCTCATGCGAGAGAGTCACGAAGGCTGAGGTCAAGCCAGAGGAGGTGTATGAGCTCGAGAGGAGAATCGGACACGACATTGCTGGGCTAGCCTTCCTGCTTGAGGAGAGATCTGGATGCCGTTTCGTACATTATGGAGCGACAAGCTACGACATTGTTGACACAGCCTGGGCCCTCATACTCAGAGACGCCATAGGGATCGTTAAGAGAAAGCTAGCAGCACTTATACAGGAACTCCTAGAGAAGACACTCAAGTACAAGGACCTAGTCATGGTAGGACGAACACATGGACAACATGCACTACCCATAACGCTAGGCTTCAAGTTCGCAAACTACCTGTACGAGCTTAGCAGATCACTGAGGATGCTGAGCGAGGTAGAGAAGCTTGTAGTTAGGGGAAAGATCTCCGGAGCAGTGGGGACAATGGCTGCATGGGGAGACAAGGGGATAGAAGTTGAGCAGAGAACACTCAAGAAGCTTGGACTAGAACCTCACATAATATCAACACAGGTCGCTCCGAGAGACGGCTTCGCACACCTCATATGTGCTCTCGCAGTCCTAGCATCACAGCTTGATAGGCTAGCAATAGAGATCAGAGAGCTCTCAAGACCCGAGATCGGAGAGCTACAGGAGGGATTCGAGAGAGTCGGAAGCTCAGCAATGCCTCACAAGGCTAACCCAGTAACCTCAGAGAAAGTATCAGGTCTTGCGAGGATCATGCGAAGCCTAGCTGTGGCGGCACTCGAGAATGTACCACTGTGGCACGAGAGAGACCTCACAAACAGCAGCTCAGAGAGGATACTGATACCTCACGCATTTCTTATAATAGACGAGATGTTGACATCGATGATCAGCGTCATAAGGAACCTCGTAGTAAACGAGAACAACATAAGAAGGAACCTCAACCTGCTTCAAGGCTTCATACTCACTGAGGCAGTGATGAACATACTCATAAAGAAAGGCCTACCAAGAGCAAAGGCACACGAGATGCTTAGAAGATTAAGCAAGAGATTCTCTGAAGGAAAAACGCTCTGGGAAGCCCTGAGAGAGGACGAAGAGCTAAGAAAGTACATAACAGAGGAGGAGGTAAGATCAATAACGTACGAGAACTACCTAGGATGCTACGAGAAGCTCATAGAGAGAGCAGTAGAATATGCAAGAAGGATCTTAGAGGAGGCACTATCCTCTAGCTCGAGCTAAGCAGCAAACACATGTCCTAACTTTATAACGCGACCACCATAAGTCACATCAGAAGTCCATCTGCATGGTTCACAACCTTCAGCACCTCTTCCCTAACAGGACTACACTTAACCTCGTCAGAGAGCTCTATAACCTTATCTCTATAGAACCTGATTAAGTCCTTCACAGCAGGATAGCCACTCTCAGCATAGATCACTGCTCTTATGAGAGTTGCAAGCTTGTCAGATAGTGTTACTATTTTTGCTTCTATACTCTGGCACTCCCTATATTCCTTGAACAGTCTCACAAGAGATGATGATAGGTCTCTTGGAGATTCTCTTAAGATCTCTCTCAGCTTCTCGATCTCTATTTCTCTAAAGTTGGGTATTACCCTTCTCACATCACCAGCAATATTTCCTATCAAGGCTTCAGGTAGATCATGTATTAGCGCCATGCTGATCACCCTTTCACAGTCTATTTCTCCGCATCTCATCCTGTAGATCTCACATAGACATAGACTTATTACTGCGGTAATCAGCGTGTGCCTACCTATATCCTCAGCCTCACTCTTGTGCACTCCTCTCTGACACCAGCCAACTCGTGGAATGTTAAACAACGTATCGTATCTCTCCACGATGAGCTTAAGCCAGCTCGCTACTGTCAGCACTTTGCAGAGATAGATTTAGGTGATTTACAGCTTAACCTACATTTACATGATAATGACGCTCGTGAGTGATGATGCGCCTACCGGCTGAGATGTCAACGAGATAATGATGAGTACACTCTTCGCTGATAATCACCTTGTTAAGGAGTTAGAATGATAGTCTTCTCGTGATGACTCGCTGGGTTACTGAGAATGATGAGTGGAGACCTCACTGATTCCCTACTCTTATTATTATCCTCTGGCTAGAGATGGACATCCTCAATGCTGTACTGAAGTATTCTTTTCTTGAGGTTCTTGAACATGTAGAAGCTTCCGGGATACTTCCTGTATCCGAGCTCTCTGTAGTAGTCTCTCACGCCAACTCCTGAAATTATGAACATTCTATGATGATTAAACTCCTCAAGAGCTATTCTTTCTGCCTCGGCTAGCAGGGCTCTTCCTATGCCTCTATGCTGCCACCATATTAGCGACCTAGCTTCAGAGTCTACAGGTAGCTGGGGTCCATAGACGTGTAGCTCCCTCACTAGTGCAGCTCTTCCTGCCCTTATCTCGGGTCTGTGGGCCTTGCTGCTAGGTATCCTCAGTCTGAGTAGACCGTAGAGAGAGTCTCTCTCGTCTACTACCTCCAGGAACACCTCGTGTCCCTCTGATGCTTCGTAGTCAACTCTCCTTATTCTAAGCTTTGCAGGTCTGTACGTTTCTCCCTCTTCAAGTATTCTGTGCCCTATTTCTCTACACCTGATCTCTTGACAGGAGATTCCGAGTCTAGCCATGTTCTCAAGAATGACCTGCCTCAAGTTGCCTACTCTAGGTCCATCAACTATCCAGTGCAGTGGTATGTCACGTCCAAGTCTCATTACTCTAACCCAGCGTGGAATCATGGACATTATCTTTGTGAGAAGCTCAATCCAGGTGTCCAGGTCGTAGCTCCTATACTCACCACGAAGCCACATCTGGTACAGCTCTGTCCCTGGTATTACAAGGGTTGGATAGATCTTGACGCAGTCTGGCTTGAAGCGAGGGTCTTCAAAGACTGTCCTAATCATCTCAAGATCTCTGTCAGGGTCAGAGTTGGGTAAGCCAGGCATCAGATGGTAACACACCTTGTATGCGGCATCCTTGAGGAGCTGTGTTGACCTTACAACTTCTCTCACGCTATGTCCACGCCGTACCTTCTCAAGAACATCATCGTATATTGACTGGACGCCAAGCTCAACTCGTGTAGCGCCATAACTCAACATTGTGTCTATATGTTTCTCCATGGCGAAGTCAGGTCTAGTCTCTATGGTCAGCGTAACTGCCCTTATATCTGCCTTCTCGTTACGTCTCATCTCATGCTGGACATCAACGTGCTCGGCACTGCGAGAGTCCCATGCAGGATAGTCATTAAGTGCCTTGAGGATGTTTCCAATAAACCAGTACTGGTACTCTAGCGGAAGTGCTGTGAATGTTCCTCCCATGACTATTATCTCGACCTTAGACACTCTGTGCCCCATTGCTAGGTAGCTCTTGATGCGAGACTTTACCTGAAGGTAGGGATCAAAGTCTAGCGGTGTTGCTCTCAGCACAACTGGACTGTCAGGAACGTAGCTCTTTGGGGTACCCATAGATGCACCACCTGGACAGTAGATGCACCTTCCAGGACACGGTGCAGGTCTAGTCATGACAGCTACTGGGACGACACCTGATATCGTCCTGACTGGCTTCTTTACGTTGCTGAAGAGCCTTCTCTTTGCCTCAAGTCCCTTGAGAGAAGTCCTCACCATACTCCGACGCAGCCTACCTTCTGAGCTTAGCCAACAAGGGATGAAAAACCAGACTAGGGATAACTAGAAACTGAACGAGAAAGCAGTACAGTGTTAGCCCCCTTGGAGGAGCTGGGTTCATCGAGGAGGGTTAACCTCCTCTCTCCCAACCCACGCCGGAGGGGCCTTCTATTCCTCTCGTTCTCGAGCTAAAATACCATTCCGGTGTTGCTACAGGCTAAGGCTTTTAAGAGCGTGTACCGCTCTTAAGGTCTGCAGTGTCTAGTCCTCATCGCACTGTGAGCACCGAGATTGAGGAGGTTCCTTTTAAGGTCATTAAGGAGATCAAGTTCGGCATACTGTCTCCTGACCTTATCAGGAGGATGTCCGTAGTTGAGATAACAACCTCAGAGATCTACGATGAGGCTGGAAACCCAGTTAGAGGAGGACTGATGGACAGGAGGCTCGGAGTCGTGGAGCCGGGCGTGAGATGTGAAAAGTGTGGAAACTTTCACGACAGATGTCCAGGACACTTTGGGAGGATAGAGCTAGTCAAGCCTGTAGTTCATGTAGAGTTTGCAAAGTACATCTATGAGCTTCTGAAGGCTACCTGCAGAGAATGTGGTAGACTCCTACTTAGCGACTCAGAGATAGAGAGGTACAGGAAGAGGCTTCAGCGACTGAGAAAGCACTGGAGGCTTCTTGCGGAGATGCTGACCAAGAGGATACTGAAGAAGGCACAGGAGAGAGCTGTGTGTCCTCACTGTGGTGCTAAGCAGAGGAGGATAGTCTTTGAGAGACCTTACCACTTCTATGAGGAGCTGGAGGATGGAGGACTAGTCAAGCTTGATCCTGTAAAGATCAGGGAGAGACTGTCGAGAATCCCTGACTCAGATCTGGAGGTCATAGGAATTGACCCAAAGGTTGCGAGACCAGAGTGGGCCATTATCGAGGTTCTGCCAGTACCACCACCACACGTCAGACCCTCAATACAGCTAGAGACAGGCATCAGAAGTGAGGACGACCTAACACACAAGCTAGTTGACATAGTTAGAACAAACGAGAAGCTGAGAGCAGCAATAGAGGCTGGAGCGCCAAGCAACGTGATCGAGGATCTGTGGGAGCTACTACAGTACCACGTCGCCACGTACTTCAACAACGAGCTACCAAACATTGCACCTGCAAAGCACAGGAGCGGTAGACCTCTGAAGACCCTGGCACAGAGACTCAAGGGAAAGGAGGGAAGATTTAGAGGCAGCTTGTCAGGCAAGAGAGTAGACTTCTCCGCTAGGACCGTCATAAGCCCTGACCCCAACCTGAGCATAAACGAGGTTGGAGTACCCATAGACATAGCCAAGGTACTCACAGTGCCCGAGGTCGTGACTGAGTGGAACATCGAGTGGCTCAGACAGCTAGTGATAAACGGTCCAGAGATATGGCCAGGAGCCAACTACGTGATAACACCAACAGGAAGAAGAATAGACCTGAGATACATAAAGGACAGGAAGGAGATCGCTGACAGACTTGAGCCAGGATGGATAGTTGAGAGACACCTAATCGACGGCGACATTGCCCTCTTCAACAGACAGCCAAGCCTACACAGGATGTCCATGATGGGGCACATCGTCAGGGTACTCCCAGGAAGAACATTTAGACTACACCTAGCAGTGTGTCCACCATACAACGCGGACTTTGACGGTGACGAGATGAACCTACACGTTCCACAGAACGAGGAGGCACGTGCCGAGGCTAGGCTACTGACACTTGTAGAGAAACACATAATCACGCCAAGGTACGGTGGACCAATAATTGGCGCAAGACAGGACTACATCACAGGAGGGTACTTATTGACGAAAAAGGACACCTTCGTGAACAAGGAGCTACTAATGTATCTCCTCGGAGCAGCAGACTATGAGGGAGAGATCGAGGAGCCAACAATAATGCACCCAGTAGAGCTGTGGACAGGAAAACAGGTCTTCTCTATGCTCCTGCCAAGAGACCTAAACTGGATACAGCCAACAGCAATGAGGTCGCAGTGCAGAGACCCATACACGTGCAACACGGACGAGTACATAGTGATAATTGATGGCTACATGGCCACAGGAGTACTAGACAAGAAGTCTATTGGCGCAGAACAGATAGACTCACTATGGCACGTCATAGTGAAGAGATACGGAAACAGCTTCGCCAGGAAATGGGCAGACTCCGTGCTTAGAATGATAGTGAGGTTCCTAGACCTCAGAGGCTTCACCATGGGTCTAGACTCACTAGTAATGCCAGAAGAAGCATACAAGGAGCTTGAAGAAATATACCAGAGAGCGAAACAGCAAATAGAGGAGCTCATAGAGAAGTACAGGCAAGGCAAGCTTGAGCCAGAGCCAGGATACACAGTAGAGGAGACACTGGAGATCTACATCAACAACATACTGGTCAAAGTGAGAGAAGAAGCCCAGAAGATAACCGAGAAGTACATCGACAAGAGAAGCGACGCCTACATAATGGCAAAGACTGGAGCAAGAGGAAGCATACTGAACATAACACAGATGGTCGCAATGATCGGCCAGCAGAGCATCAGAGGAGAGAGAATAAAGAGAGGATTCGAAGATAGAACAACAGCACACTTCCAGAAAGGAGACCTAGGGCCAGAGTGCAGAGGATTCGTAAAGTCATGCTTCAGAAAGGGTCTATCACCAGTAGAATACTTCTTCCACGCTGCAGGTGGTAGAGACGGACTAGTAGACACAGCAGTCAGAACTGCACAGTCAGGATACATGCAGAGAAGACTAATCAACGCACTACAGGACGTACACGTAGCATACGACGGCACAGTCAGATTCGCAACAGGAGCAATCGTACAGCTAAAGTTTGGAGAAGATGGAATCGACGTATCCAAGAGCGACAGCGGCAAAATAAACGTAGACGAGATCCTAAGACAGGCGGGAGTAATTAAGACAACATAACTCTGCTTTAACAAACGTTTGCCTTAGCAAAATAAGATCTTACTTCAAAAATTTGACTTAACTCAAATTAACTTATAACACGCCTGTCAATAACCATGATACCACGCGACTTAAGCTCACTAATAAACTGTTCCAAATCTTTAGGCATAACAATAACCTTTCTTACTCTTATCCAGGAAATGTACTCTGTTTTTAGGTGAAGCACTACTAAATTTCCACTTCTCCTCGTATATATACAGACATCGTCCAAATCTTTCAAACCTTTACAACATCCGGCAAAACCAAAGAAGCCTCTATTACCACAACATTGAAACTGGTTAATTAGCACTTTGGGATCAATATCTATGACTTCTGCTTGAAGTATGTCTTTAATACTACATATGTATGCTTTCCTGACAACGTACCTGACGTATATGGCATCATTTCTAATTTCAACGTATAGAGGAACTATTAATAGCACAATCAACCCAAGCGTTATTAGCGTCAAGCCCCATAGAACTAGTACAGGAGTGAGTTCACCCAAGATTGCGTAAAGATACACAGATATAATGATGAATGGAGTTATAGTCGTAAGTGGAAAAACAATTACGTATAGTGTTCCACGATCAATAACCATAAGTAATACTTTTGAAGCAGAGTATATATGATAGTTTTGTGGAGAACAATAATGTTCAGCTGCATAGCACAATCATGCAGCAGACCAGGAGGGAATTCCTTAAACTCATGTTAACCTCGTTCCTAGCACTACCTCCATTAACCATTCTAGCACCACCTCTA
>JALWFJ010000060.1 GCA_027036495.1 Thermoproteales archaeon | reverse complement strand
AGCCTATCTATGATGCTTCTTATATCGTCCCTGACTCTCAAAGCATATGTGTAGGGGAGTAGAGAGACGTCTACTCCACACTCCGAAAATGGCTTAAGCAGGCTAAGTATGTTAGCTCTGCACTGTGTAGACGCATAGTGTTTATGCCTGCATATATCTTCGAGATCCACTTCACAGAGAGAAATCATTCTTCTTGGCAAAATGTGTCTAAGAAGTCTACACCATACGTAGTGATGTAGCACCAGAGCAATGAATCTCGAGAGTTTGGAGCATCTTATCTTATCTTCAGGATAAATTTGTCCCAGAATCACACGCAGAGGCTTCTCCGATATTAGTATGAGAGACGGGCCCTTCGTTTTCCTGATTCCTCTTATCAGCACTGTCAGTATGTATCTATAGGCGTCTTCTTGCCTACGAGGGATCCAGTATCTGGTTCTCAGTCTGTAGACCTTGACCTTCATCTCTAGTCCGTGCTTGCTCTATCAGGAGCCACGAGGTTAGTCTCATCTACTAGCGAGAGTACTCTATCACGAAGAATATCTGAAACCCATCTTCGATGCTCTCTCACGTACTTAGGATATATTGGCAGTCTTTCTCTGAGAATGTATCCCATGTCCTCTGTTGCTTTCCGAAGCTCTCGTATTGAAGGCCATCTATAGCCAGGATTTACGTAGTCTGGCGTCACTGGCGATATCCCTCCCCAATCATTTATTCCTGCAAGGATGTAGAGTGAATATGTACCAGGCGCAAGATTTGGGGGGGCCTGAATGCTCGTCAAGTCTCTGATCACTATCCGGGTAACCGCCAATAATCGCAGCATCTCTTGAAGTAAGACCTCTCTACAGGTGGCACAGGTTCTGCTTGACCTCTCGCCGGGCATGTAGTTCTGGACTATTATCTCCTGTATGCAGGTAAGTCTCCTACAGAGAGTAGACAAGACGTGAATTGAACGTGCAATCTCGTCCACAGTCTCCCCAATACCCACAAGTATACCCGTAGTTACAGGAACACTGAGTCTCTCACAGGTATAGAGAAACTCCACGCGAAGCCTAGGATGCTTAGTGGGAGATGATGCGTGAGGCATTCCGGGGTTGAGAAGCCTAACTGTGGCACACTCAAGCATCAGTCCAAAGCTGGCAACATATGGACGTAGTAGCTTAGCATCTTCAAAACTTAGATATCCGATGTTCACGTGAGGAAGGACTTGACTGGTCCTCTTGATGAGCCTCTCCAGAAAGCTATACACATACTCTATGTAGTCTCGAAAGCCCCACATCTTCAGCTTATCTCTAACTTCAGGATAGACGTCAGGTCTCTCTCCAGTGCATACAAGAACCTCCTTAATGTTGTACTTAGCCTCCCACTTCCTGACGAGCTCAACAGCATCCTCTATCCTCATCAGGACTGCATCAGCATCTTGAGGTGTTCTACGAAAGTTGCAGTAACTACATGCATTTGCACAGATGTTAGTCAGAGGTACGAACGCCTTTCTAGAATACGTAATTATGTTCCCAAAATACTCGTCTCGCAGAGAGGAAGATACTCTCAGTAGCTCAGCAAGAAAGCTACCCCTCACGTGCAGTAAATTTACGATGTCGCTAACCGTGTATCTTCCGCTAAGTAGTCGGTAGATGCTCTTCAGCAGAGATCTTGTCTCAGTCAACCCCGTAGTCATCACCTTATCAGCGCCCGTAGAGCAGTCTTCATCCAGCGTTAACTACCACTGAGAGCTAATTTTAATACCCTCTCAGCAAGTCGAGCAGCTTGATCAAGACTCTCCATCACTATGTTCTCCTTGATTACCTCCATTCCGAGACCCCTGATAAGCTCAATGTTATCTTCTCTTTCATCCTTGTGCACCACCATGTGTGTTACCCCATACTTTGAGTAAAGCTCAGCTACTCCAGTGACGTCTCCCCGATATCCTAAGGCTCTTAGAAGCCTGTCTGTTACTCCACTGACTGGACGTGAGCCAATTAGTGGCGATATAGCTATCTTTGGCCTGTCAAGTCTTCTTAAAAGATCCCCTATCGGTCTTGTTAAGAGTATCGGCAAGATGCTGACTGGTGGGCTGCTTGGACCTAGCACTACTGCGTCAGAGCTCTTAATCGCGTTTATTGCCTCACGTGTTGCCTCTGCCTCCTCTACACCTTTTATGGTTATTCCTAGTGGTGTTAGTGAGCGAGAGTATTTTACGAGAAACTCCTGTATATGTAGGTCCCCAATCTCTGTCAGCACATGTGTCTCAACGTGCGCATCCGTCATTGGTATGACTTCGGCAAGTACTCTGAGCCTCTCACATACATATCTCGTGACTTGTGACAAGGTGTATCCTCTCTTCATGAGGTGCGTCCTGAGTACATGCATTGCTAGATCCTTGTCGCCAATCCTGAACCAAGTGCTCTCTAGACCAAGTATCTCTGCCTGAACAAGAAAGTGAAACGTGTCCCCACATACTCCCCACATCTTCGATAGATCTAGCATTCCCGCTAGTGCATACACTACGGTATCTACGTCAGGAGCGATGTACAGACCGTTCCACGTGAAGTTGTCTCCCGTGTTCACTATGATCTTCAGGTTGTGAGGATCAAGCACCTTGCAGAGTCCAAGAAGAAGCTTCACTCCTCCTGTGCCTCCAGTCAGCAGGGCTATCTTCATGTCTCTCCTCATCGAGGACTAGGGTAAACCTTATTACTTGACTACTTTAAGCCTCGCCATCTGGGGAACTACAATTGATATGTTCAGAATTGACGTGAAGTTTGACTTGAAGTTAGTTGAGGAGAGCGTCAGAAGATTCTGGAGAGAAAATGATATTCCTAGGAAGTGGCGTGAGGTCACTTGGAGAAGACCTCTCTTCAAGTTCTTGGAAGGTCCTCCGACAGCAAATGGCTATCCCCATGTTGGTCATATTAGAGGAAGAACATACAAGGACATCGTCCTCAGATTCTGGAAGCTTAGAGGATACGATGTCTGGGCTCAAGGAGGATGGGATGAGCAGGGACTACCGGTAGAGCTCGAGGTTGAGAAGAAGCTTGGCTTTAAGTCCAAGAAGGAGATCGAGCAGTTTGGTCTAGACAAGTTCGCACTTGAGTGTAGCAAGCTTGTAGACCACTACCTTGAGTGGTGGAAGAAGTACGGCACAGAGCTTCTAGCTCTATGGCTTGACCTAGAGCATGCCTACGAGACACGCAGAGCACGCTACATTGAGCATGTCTGGAGCTTTCTGAGAGAAGTCTGGAAACGTGGACTTCTCTGCGAGGACTACAGAGTGCTTCCTTACTGTCCTCGTTGCGAGACTGCTCTCAGCGATGCAGAGGTTGAGCAGGGATACGAAGATCGAGAAGATCCCTCAATATTTGTGAAGTTTCCCTCAAGAGACGAGGAAAACACCTACTACGTTATCTGGACGACTACACCCTGGACGCTCATAGACAACGAGGCTATTGCTGTAAACCCAAGGTTCAGGTATGCCAAGGTCAAGGTTGAGTGGAGAGGGAGAGTTGAGTACTGGTGGGTAGCTGAAGACCTTGTTCACGTCTTGATGGGGAAGTTTGGAGTAGGTAGCTATGAGATAGTTGAGACGAGACTCGGGGAAGAGCTCAAGGGTAGGCGATACATCCACATATTTATTGACGATGTTCCGCTACACAGAGAGCACGAAGATAGAGCTCACTACGTGGTTACTGCAGACTTCGTGACGCTTGAGATGGGTACAGGACTTGTCCACATCGCGCCCGCACATGGTCCAGAGGACTTCGAGGTTGCAAGAAAGTATGGTCTACCTGTGACGAACACTGTCGAGGCTAATGGCTACTTTAACAGTCTTGCAGGAAAATACTCAGGAAAGTACTGGCTTGACGTCTCTAAGCAAGTTATTGAGGACCTTGAGAAGAGGGAACTACTAGTCTACAAGGAGTCTATACTGCATAGATATCCTCACTGCTGGAGATGCGGAACTCCACTCATATACAGAGCTGACAAGCAGTGGTTCATAAGGGTGTCAGTCTTGAGGGACAAGCTGCTTGAGGAGCTGAGAAAAGTGAGCGTATTTCCAGATCATCTCAGAGATCGCTTTGAGAACTGGATAACCAATCTCAGAGACTGGACAATTTCCAGGAGCAGAGTGTGGGGAACACCGCTACCTGTCTGGAGATGTAGAAAGGATCCAAGTAAGATCCTAGTCATAGGTACGCTAGATGAGCTCAGAAGACTTGCTAAGAGGATGCCAGAGGTAGAGGATGACCTTCTTGTCCACAGGCCCTGGATAGACCAGGTGGTCCTATGTACAGAGGACTGCGATGAGTGGATCAGAGAGCCATTCGTGCTAGATGTGTGGCTAGATAGTGGTATTGCCTGGATAGCAAGTGTTGACGGCATAAGAAATAGGGAGCTCTTCGAGAAGCTGTATCCATATGACCTCGTTACTGAGGGCATAGATCAGACAAGAGGATGGTTCTACTCTCTCCTAGCAACATCCGTGCTGTGGATGGGTAAGGCTCCATACAGGTCAATCCTGATACAGGGACACGTCGTAGATAAGTATGGACAGAAGATGAGCAAGTCTAAAGGCAACGTTATATGGGCTCATGATCTGTTTGAGAGGTGGGGAGTAGATGCACCAAGGCTATACATAGCATACAAAGTTGCGCCATGGGACACGATGGCCTTTGATCCGGATGAGATAAAGGAGACCGTACGTGTGCTCTCAATACTGTGGAACATCGTAAAGTTTGCAGACACGTACATGACTCTAGACAAGTTCAGCCCAAAGACACACACGCTAGATAAGTACCTTGACAAGCTGGCACCAGAAGACAGATGGATACTCTCGAGGTTCCACAGTAGACTAAGTCGCTTCCTAGAGCACATGAGCAAGTACGAGATACATCTTGCAGCAAGGGAGTGGATAAATCTGGTAGTCGAGGATCTTAGCCACAGATACATAAGGCTAATAAGAAGGAGAGTATGGATCGAGGAGGAGACAGAGACTAAGTACGCAGCATATGCAGTACTGTACCAGATCCTCAAGGGCACACTCATAATGGGGTCAATATTTGTTCCCCATCTAACGGAGTACCTGTGGCAAGCCTTTGTGAGAAAGATTGAGAGAGACGAGGTGGAGAGTGTGCATCTATCGCTTTTACCTCAAGTTGAGACAGAGTACATAGATGAACAGCTAGAGAAGGTCTTTGACACACTCTTTGAGATCTTCTCTGAAGTAGCCAATCTCAGAAGTAGAGCTGGGATAAAGCTCAGGTGGCCTGTAAGAAGAGTGATGGTGAAGCTACCTGATGAGCGGCTTGCAGATCAGCTAAGTAGAGTAAGGCACCTTCTCGAGTACCTGGCTAACTCTAAGGAAGTCGTGGTGACGACACAAGACTTTGAGTGTACACCTGACATGGTATGCTCAGATACTGACGTGGGAAAGATAGGAATCACAAGGGAGTTAGATAAGAACTTGCTCCTAGAGGCATATGCTAGAGAGCTTGTCAGGAGAGTACAGTTCATGAGAAGTAAGGTAAACCTCAACGTTGAGGACAAAATAGAGATCTACGTTGACACGAGAGACGACCTGATAAGAGAGTCACTGAGCAGGTACGGAGACTATATAGCTACGGAGACTAGAGCCTCAAACATCGTGATTGCCAGCGACATTCCACAAGACTGCTACGTCATGGACTGGGAGATTGAGGACAAGAAAGTCAGAATAGGAATTCGAAAGATCTAGCTTCTAGCGGAGACTTTCTCCGGCTGACATACTTTAATAACGTTCTCGCGTACCTAGGCAGGTAGACACCTATGCATGAGTGGAGTATAGCTGATAGCATAGTAGCTACACTTCTACAGCTAGTTGAGAGGGGAGGAATATCGCAGCCTATTAAGAGGGTCGTGATACAGGTTGGAAAGCTAGTGCAGATAGAAAAGGACATACTGCTCTTTGCATTGAGGGAGCTTTCAAAGAACACACCGTTGGAGAGGACTGAGTTTGTCTTAAAGGAGGAGGACACAGTGTTCAGGTGTAACAACTGTGGCTACACTTGGAGCTGGGATGATGTTGTTAAGGAGCTAGAGAGAGAGATACAAGACAAAGATCTTAGGAAAGCCTACTTGGAGTCAATGCACATGGTCCCATCAATGATATACGCATTTAATAAATGTCCAAGATGTGGCAGTACAGACTTCGAGATAATCAAGGGCTTCGACCTGAGCATAGAGAAGATAGAGACTCAGTAATGCATTATTAACATCCCTAATTGCGTGATGTATGAGCCTAGAGTATTATCGCAACCTGATTACCTCGCGCTTCCGTGATGTGAACAAGGTGCTGATGATATGCAGCGGGAAAGGAGGAGTGGGAAAAACCTTCGTCTCAACATGCCTCTCGCAAGCTCTCAGGGACAGAGGACTGAGTGTAGGACTTCTTGACCTAGACATACATGGCTTTACTACTCACAGGTTGCTTGGACTCAGAAACCCTCCAAAGATTCTAGAGGAGGAACACCCAGTCATGGTGAAGGGTCTTTTCTACTTGTCACCTGTTGTCTTGGTAGAGGAGCGAGCACTACCATTGCGAGGATTGTATAAGGAGAAGGCAGTTATTGATCTACTTGCCTGTGTTAAGTGGCCTCGTCTTGACTACCTGGTAATAGACATGCCTCCAGGTTTCGGAGATGAGGTCACCATACCTATGAGGTATCTTAGACATAAGTCCTGTGCAGTCATAGTAGCTACGAGAGATGCTCTATCGCTAAGCGTAGTTAGCAGACTAATAGAGGTCTTGAGATCTGAGAAGCTTAGAGTAGCAGGTGTTATCTTCAACTTCTCAAACATATTTAAGCTAGACCTATCTCTTGATGTAGATGTTGTTGGGGAGATTCCACTGATTGAGTGTGTGGAGAGAGCACTTAGCGAGGGAGACTCGCCTTATGAGAGGTGTATAGAAGTTAGAGAAGTATTCTCAAAGCTTGCAGAGAGGATAATCCACAGAGCTGAGTGCTAGGCAAGCTGTTATATTATCGCAGTGGTCTCTACGCGTGTCTCCATGCGCGACATAGCTAGCAGGAAAGATGACCATATACGTGTGGCAGTGTTCAGAGAAGTTGAGTATGGGAGAACACTGCTTGATCAAGTCTACCTTCTTCATGACTCCCTTCCCGAAATTAACTTAGAGGACGTAGACTGCTCAGTGAGGATATTTAGAAAGGATCTAAGCATCCCACTCATCATTGGGGCACTGACGGGAGGAACCGAGATAGGACTTAAAGTTAACAAGATCCTCGCAGAGATTGCAGAGAAGTTCAGGGTTGGGATCTGTGTTGGCTCTCAGAGAATAGCTATAGAGAAGAGAGACAAGCTTGCAATAGAGAGCTTCACCATAGTAAGAGAGAAAGCACCAACAACACTGAAGATTGCAAACATAGGAGCCCCACAGATATCAAGACTAGACGAGAAGTCCCTCCTTGACTGGTGCATTGAGGCTATAGACATGATCAACGCTGATGCATTAGAGATACATCTAAACCCACTACAAGAGAGCTTACAGCTTGAAGGAGAGCCTACCTTCAGTAACGTGCTAGACAAGATAAGGCACATTGCTAAATCTCTAAACAAGCCAGTCATAGTTAAGGAGGTTGGATTCGGCATATCTAAAGAGACAGCAGCAAAGCTTGCAGATGCTGGGATCTCTGGAATAGAGATTGCTGGTCTAGGAGGCACAAACTTTACACTTATAGAGATGTATCGAAGAGAGCTCAATGACCCTGAGGTGAGAAGCCTCTACGAGACTTTCCTCAATTATGGCATACCAACGGTGCTCTCAGTATGCGAGGTCTTAGAGGTCTTCAATGGCACTCTCATAGCGTCTGGAGGTGTCAGATCAGGTCTAGACATAGCTAAGCTACTGGCAATAGGTGCAGACCTAGCCGCAATAGCTAGACCCTTCCTAGAGAAAGCGCTGCTGGGGAAAGATAAAGTAGAAAGCTATCTAAAGAGAATACGCTATGAGCTTCTCATAACAATGTTTCTTACTGGATCTAGAACAGTAAATGAGCTGAAAACAAAGCCTATAGTTTTCGGTAACGACATCATATGCTGGCTCAGACAGAGAAAGCTTAGTAAATGCCTGAAAAGAGTAAATCTTGAGTGATGAAATGCACCTTATGCGAAGAGATGAGCGACTCACGGTACGCTGAAAACAACCTCTCTACCAGGCTTTAGCTAAGTGAACAGTAGTAGTTTCTCAAGATTTTGAGAAACAAAGCCTACATTTATATTTTCTTTAATGTTGATAAGGCTTCATGAATTATAAACTAGCACTAACAATATTATTGCTTCTAGTCGGCTCATTATTAACAAGAGTTAACCAAGGAGGGAAGATTATTAAAGTATTAACAAAGTTTCTTACATTAATAGTAGTACCTTCATTACTATTTCTAGATTGTCAATTCATTAACATTAAGCTAAGTCTAGGAATTGCACTCACAACATCGCTAATACATATGTTACTAATACTGTTAATAGCTGAGGTTCTCATTAGGAGAATGCACCTATCACCGCATCGCAGAGCTGCTTTACTGCTCTCAGCTACTCTGCCAAACGTCGTCTATGTGCCTTACTCAGTATATGCCATGTTCGGCCTCAATACGATATACTTGATGCCTTATGTTCTTGCAGCAAACTTATTACTACCTGCCATAGTGGCTAGGTCGCAAGTAATACTAAGAGGAAATATACGTAATATAACACTTAGGGAGCTTACTCCCTCGCTCATCATACTTGCAAGCATGATGCTTGGAATACTCCTTTCTACGACTCGGCTTCTCTCAACTTTGAGTATTGTAAAGATGTTCAAACATGCCCTCGAGGTGTTGATGCTAGTATCGTTTACTGTTCTTGGATTCGATATCTCCAGAGTACGTCGCCTTGATCGAGATGTTGTTTATCCTGTAATAGTGAGAAATTTTGTATCGCCGCTTCTGATGTTGCTTCTACTATGTGTAGATCCGTTCAGTATGCTCTGGACGTGTACGGGATACGTTAAGGGACTAATTGTTGAAGGTCTTACACCTACAGCAGTAGCAGCTGTTCTCTTTAGCAGGATAATAGGCGCAGACTCAGTATATGCAGCCACTGCAGTCTCTGTATCTACACTCATATCGCTTCCAGCTATGATGGCGACATTGTATCTATGGAAGTAATGGTTTACTCAGTGCTCGTGCCCCTCATCACTAAGACTCAGGCAGAACTCCACTCATCATAGTGAGCTACTTTTACACTCCTACACGGATGTGCCATGTAGTAGGTAGGAAAAGATAGTGGAACTATATTATTAACATTAATCCACTGAAGCCAAGAGCAACTAGAATCACTATGTCAAGCAGTACTGCATGAAGGGGGCTGGGTCTTGTCCCTACATCGATGTTCTGTACTAGGAGTCTACTCTTAGTTAGAAGCAATGTACCTGAGAGAACGAGGTTTGATATTGCTATGAGCCTAAGGAGAGATCCATAGTTGCTATCATATAGGAACACTGCGAGCTGAATTGTGGTTGATAGAACTAACAGCGCAGCAAGAGCTAGCACAATCTTGAGTTTTCTCAAGTTTTTACTCCTGTTACAGATCTCCACACCATTTCGACAACGCAACAAGTATTCCTCCGAGTTCATCTCTTGATCTCTGTAACTAACAGTCTAGCTAAGGGGTAAATAAACACTATTCCTAAAGTTAAGCTGTGCTATGCTTTTAAATCAGCAAGGGGATTACCGATCATCAATCACCCCCAGCTATAACTCATCATCTACAGAGCAACTACCTATCTTCTTCTATCTCGCTATCTAGCTTCCTCTCTAAATATGAGTTCTCTAAGCTTTCTACCAACCTCCTCTACTGGATGCCTAGCAGTCTCTTCCAGTAGTCTTCTCAGCGTTGGACACCCTCTCTCATACTCCTCAAGCCATTCTCGTGCAAACTCCCCAGACATCACTCTGTCAGCGGCTCTCCTGATATTATCTCTGACATGCTCATCTATGACCTTGGGTCCCACAGTTAGTCCGCCATACTTCGCAGTCTCGCTCACGATCTCTAACATTCCGGTTAATCCCCTCCTCCATATCAGGTCAACAATCAGCTTAAGCTCATGTAGCACCTCGAAGTACGCAACCTCTGGCTGATACCCTTTCTCCACAAGAACCTCAAAAGCCTTCTTTATCAGCTCCATCACTCCGCCCACCAGCACACACTGCTCTCCTATCAGGTCAGTCTCAGTCTCCTCCTTGAAGCTAGACTCAATAACTACTGCTCTCGTGAAGCCATTAGCCTTAGCGATAGCTAGAGCATACTGAAGAGCCTTACCACTGTAGTCCTGATGAACAGCCACAAGTGCAGGCACCCCAAATCCCTTGAGATAAAGCTCTCTAACAGCTGAGCCAGGACCCTTAGGAGCTACGAGAATAACATCAACATAGCTTGGAGGCTTAATGAGGCCATAGTGTATGCAGAAACCATGTGCAAAACATATTATCTGTCCCTGCCTCAGGTTACGACTAATCTTCTCAC
>JALWFJ010000059.1 GCA_027036495.1 Thermoproteales archaeon | reverse complement strand
AAAGACACAGAGTTTCTCTCTGAGCTTGCGTCGATCCAGAAGAAGCAGTTTAAATCTCTCATGATGATCTTTGTTGCAATACTAGCAGTATTCTTAATATATTCATCGTTCCTTCACTCATATATAGAACATATGCTCTCCGGAATACAGGGAGAGTTTCTAAAATCATTCACAGAAAGTATCATCTATCTAGCAATACTATTTGGGGTGTATATAGCATTTGTGAAAATATTCAAGATATCTCCACAGATGGCGTCAAACATACCTTACACACCTATGAAGAGCCTAGTAATATATAAAGATGCAATAATACTGGATGACATATACCTGCTCAAAGCACCTGTACCTGCCAAAAATGTCGTGATAAATGACTATAGAAAATACATAGAGATAGAACTAGACGATGAGTATAGTAAGAAGTTGCAACTTAAGAAAATTAGAATATATGTGAAGAATCCTAGAGAGCTCTGGAATGATGTGTTGTCTAAAATTGTTCAGATAAAAGAAGACTCTAAGCAGAAGTAAGCATTACTTTGTTAATCTTAACTTGACAGTGTAGGTGTTATCCGAATAGGCTTGCGAGTCCTGCTGCGAGTTCTTCTTCGCTTGGTCCTTCCTTCTTCTCTTCAGCCTTCTTCTCCTCAGCAACCTTCTCCTCAGCAGGCTTAGCCTCAGCAGCTGGCGCAGCAGGAGCAGCAGTCTGGACTTGTAGTCCTAGCTGTGGCGCCTTCTGCGCTATGACTGCTGCTAGGGACATTGCTGTTGCTAGTGCCTTCTGTAGTAGTAGTGGTGTTACCTCAGGTACGGGTACTCCAGCATTTACGGCCAGGTTTCGCGCCTCAAGGCATGCACGCTGAATGAGCACAGTAATTGCCTCTGGTACTGGGACTGCAGCGTTCACTGCTAGGTTGAGTGCGTATCTTGGAGCTTCTCTTATCAGGCTTCTCATCTCCTCATATGTCTTGAGCAAGTCTTCTCTCGTGTACACCTTCTTGCCGTCTACTATTATCGCCTTGATCTTAAGAGACTCAAATATTGGCTTTATGTTGAGCTTCTTCAGAATCTCTGCAAGATCCGCACTTATTGTGTCGCCTGGTTTAGCAACTACCGTGTCCTTGACCACCCATATCTTCCCTCCCTGTACTCGCGTAGGTACTCTCAGCTTACCAAACTTGCTCAGTATTGGTCCAGGTGTTAGTCCAGTATTTCCGGCGGGGATCACTATCTCAAACTCTGCAACGTCTCCAGGTTTTGCTTCTCTTCTCACAGCATTCTCCTCAACCCAGAAGAGGAACTCGATAGGGTTCATGTTTGTGAACACAAATATGTTCTCTCCATAGAGCACCTTGTCTACCTCTGGAGTTACCTCCCCGAACACTCTCAGTATTGCTATCCTGAATAAGGTGTTCTTGAAGTGCTTCATTACCGACCCAATTCGGCGAAGCTTGAGTCTATACTCCTTTAGTACCCTGTTAGATACACCGTGAATGTCGACTATGACAACGTACTTGTACTTTCGGAGAAGCTCCATTGCTTCCTCGATTGCTCGTACCTTCTTCTCAGGGTACGGCTTAGTTCTTACATAATGTCTCTTAAGTACGTACGTCATTAGTCTGCAGTCCTAGTCTGATTCTCTATACATATAAGCTTTGTTACCTAAGAGTAGGGAAAGTCTAGCTCATGGGTCTGTCTGACCTCAGCGTAAAGTTAGAACAACGTGTTCGATCTTAGCTAGGTTATTAAAGTACCGTTCTTGTCTGTAGGTACTGGTAGCAGCATTGCGTGTAGTTATTGTTGACTGCTATACCGATGAGCCAGCAGGGCTTGGTGTGCCTCCATACATCGATGTTTATCCCAGGTACATTGCTGGTGCGATATGGCACCACGATTGCTCAATTGATGTAAGGTATGTCACTATTGACCAGATACGGGCTTGTAGGAGGTACATCGACCTTATAAGAGATGCAAAGATGGTCATCGTCATCGCTGGAGTCTGTACCCCTGGAAGTTATCTCAAGTATAGACCTGCATCGCTGGATGAGCTTCTGTGGCTTGGAGAAGTCTCGCGTGGAAAGGTCTCTCTCATCTGTGGTCCTGTAGCAAGGTTTGGCTATGGGTCGCAGGGAGGAGAAATTGCGAGAGATCCAGGGGTTTTCAAGAGGTGTTATGATGTGGTGGTCTCGGGAGATCCTGATCTTGTCGTCTATGAGCTACTGAAATGTGGACTAGACGTGTCTAAGGTAGATGCAGACATGAGACACGAAGAAGAGTCTCTGATAGACATATTTGCATGTAAAGGCGCTAGAATAGTTAAGCAACATCCATGTTATGGAAAGAACTTGATTGCAGAGATCGAGCTCTACAGGTCATGTCCCAGATACGTTGTTGGCGGGTGTAGCTTCTGTGTCACTGTCAGGTACGGACCAGTTCTTGCTAGAGACGTGAAGGCAGTCATCAAGGAGATAGAAGCTCTCTACAGCTCAGGTGTTAGACACTTCAGACTTGGAAGACAGGCAGACTTCTACTCGTACATGGCTAAGGATACTGGCAAGGTGGAGTTTCCTAGACCCAGACCAGAGATGATAGAGAAGCTTCTACATGGCATCCGGGCCGTTGCTCCTGATTTAGAGACTCTGCACATAGACAACGTTAATCCAGGAACAGTCTATCACTGGCCTAGAGAGAGCACGGAGATAACTAAGATCCTAATCATGTACCATACTCCGGGAGACGTTGCTGCCATGGGAGTAGAGAGTGCCGATCCGAGAGTCATAAAGATGAACAACCTCAAGGTGTACCCCGAGGAGGCGTATCAAGCAATTAAGCTCATTGCCGAGATCGGCGGTAGACGTGGATGGAATGGAATGCCTCATCTCCTACCTGGACTGAACTTTGTGCTTGGACTACCTGGAGAGACCAGGGAGACCTACGAGCTGAACAGACAGTTCCTGGAGAGACTACTGAGAGAGAACATTCCCGTACGTAGAGTAAACATCAGACTAGCACTGGTTCTGCCAGGAACACCTCTGTGGCTTAGAAGAGATGAGGTTAGAGCCAATTTGCGAAGACATTGGAGATACATTGAGGCCTTCAGGTACTGGGTGAGGAACGTTTTTGATGTTGAGAACCTCAGACGTATACTGCCACAGGGAACGATTGTGAAGAAGCTCTTCACAGAGCTTCACGACGAGAGAGGAACCTATGCTAGACAGGTAGGGTCGTACCCACTCATAGTGTATATACCTGAGAAGTTACCACTTGAGTCTTGGATTGATGCAGTCATTGTTGATCATCTTCCGAGAAGCGTAGTGGCTGTACCTTATCCACTTAATATAAACACAGCTAGCCCAACACTGATCAAGAAGCTTCCAGGAGTTAGTAACAGAACGCTCTCCGAAGTACTTAAGCGTAGACCATTCAAGAGCTTAGAAGAAGTGAGAAGTGTGCTTGGAGAGGCTTCTAAGTATGTG
>JALWFJ010000058.1 GCA_027036495.1 Thermoproteales archaeon | reverse complement strand
GAATCACAAAAAGTGGATTGAAAGCGGTTGAATTTAGTTTCTTCAATTAGATTACTAAAAGCTGATTAAAAGATTGTTCTAACAAGTATTTTTAGTAAAGTAAAATTGTAGGTAAGTAGTTTTTGCTAAAAAGTATGTTGAAAATAAGCAATGTCTAGTTAGTTAGGTTATACTGATAGCTATGAGTTTTATTGACATACACAGTAGTATTATTGAGAATACTATTTTTAGTATTCTATGTGGTGTTCTTGTGAGAGCTCTTGCTCCTATCTGCGCTCCTAGTACTGCTCCAGCTCCAACTGATAGAGCTGTTATTACGTTTACTGTTCCTGTTGCTATTTTGAAGATAGCGCTTGTTGTTGCTATTGCTAGCCAAGATGCTAGTGATGTTCCGACTGCCTCTCTGATGTTCATACATAGTTTATATAGAAATACTGGTACTAATATGAAGCCTCCACCTATTCCTAGTAGTCCGGCTATTATTCCTGTAATGAAGCCGTATGACATTATTGTCGGTATGTTTTCTCTGCAGTTGTTAACTTGTTCTTTTTTCTTTATAATGTCTTGCATTAGTTTTGCTGATATGTACAGAAAGACTGTTCCTAGAAGAAGGTCAAGTATTCTTTTATATGTCTCGTGAATTATGTTAAAGAGAAGTGATCCGGTAACTGCGCCAGCTATTCCGCCTAAGAGTACATATGCAGCTATTCTTGGTCTAACATTTTTCATTTTGAGGTGTGCAATTGTTCCTGAAATTGCTGTGAAAATTACGGAGGTTATGTTAATTCCTATTGCGAGGTCCGTAGGTACTCCTAGCATAAAGATGAGTAGAGGAAGTATTACAACTCCGCCGCCTACTCCAAGTAGTCCGCCAAGGAATCCGCCGAGGGTGCCTATCATCAGGTACGTCAAGTATGGGGGGATCGCAAGCATGGGAAGGAGTTTAGACCTGTACAAAAAATGTTACTCAGTTGTGATAGCATGGAAGTGCGTGTTGTAGAGAGCCTTAGTGAGAGCTAATGCTTAATGATGTTTCCTGAGTCTGTGAAGAAGATTGGAGGTTGATTTGTAAACTGCGGATATGACCTTTCTACCTATGTGCGTTACAGGACCCGTGTAGTGTCTATCTGCTGATAGATCTCTGCATGCTACAAGTACTGCATCGCTTGTTGTACCAAGTGCATAGTTGTCCTCTAGCTTGACTTCGTGTTCGATTAATGATGCTGACTTTGCATAGGTTACTGTCTGTATCAGCTCAACTAAGTCTGGAGGAGCTAGTTCTCTGTCTATGTAGACTGATATGTTTATTGTTGAGCTTGGGGCTTTCTCTAGCCTAGAGATGACATCTCCTCTCTTTATGGTGAAGATGTTCTCGAATCCTGCTGTCTCTACTACGAGGACCTCGTCTATGATCGTTATGCTGTTTGTCACTGATGGCTTTACTGCTGTAAGGAATATCATTGATTCCTGTCCTAGTCTATTCTTGTATGTTTTTACTTTTAGTTCTATATCTTCATGTCTCTTCACGTGTGAGAATACTATGTATCTTATTTTTCTAAATCCTCCATCTACTGTACTTGATAATGCATATATATAGTTTTTGAACTTAATTACGAGATCCTCGTCGAGGGTCTTGATCTCTATATTCATAAATTCGTTTTAATTATCTTCTTGCTTATATACGAGGCTCCGTACATTACCAGTGCCGACATTAGTATGAAAAATGCTGCAACGTCTACATAGCCTAGCATGAGTCCATATATGCCGAAATACAGTAGTGGTGATCCAGCCCCGATAGTAAGCAGTATCTGGAGTGCTCGTGTAAGCCTTCTCTGCCTTCCTATAGAGACTACTCTTGGCTTGCAGAGCTGCACTATGTCCTCCACGTACTCTGGCGACACCGTGTATCCTATCTTTAGTACTCCCTTCTCCACGAGCTTCCGAGCTATCTCGCGCTCTTCTTGACTTAGCTCCTCCTCAAGCACATATCCTCTCTCTACTACTTTTCTAAGAAGCTTCAGTACGTCTCGACTCATCAAGTCCTGAAGAGAGATAGAAAGACGTTTATAGCTTCCTCTGGATTTAATATCCTGAACCTCACCCCAGAGGACCTCAGTAACGACTCCACGAGCCTAGAGTAGTCAATAACTTGCTCAGGGTCAGAATCACGAACTACAATAAACTCCCTGTTTCCCTTCAGACTTACAAGAACCACCTTATCAAGCAGACGAAGCTCACGCTCAACCTCATCAGGAAGAGGTTCCTCAACAAGAATGATCTGGAACCACGTGCTGTTGAGCTTACACAGAACTTCTCCCAGACCAGCCTCAAGCAGTATGGGCTTTCTATTCACGATATCGCGATCAACATACTTTCTCACTGTCTGGCTACTTCTGCCTGACCTGAATATAGAGGATAAGATCTCTGGAAAGAACGTGAATACTAGATACGCTATTAGACCAACTATTGCAAGGCCAACCAGCAGCCTTCCAAGATGTGGAAAGACTATCGCTAGGAGCAGCAGGAGTAGCAGTATTAGCAGAAGTTTCTTTCTTTCCTCTAGTCTTCTCAGAAAGCTCATCCCTATACACCAGATTCTCTAGACAGCTAGCAGTAAACTAGCTTACCTTTAACTTTCCGAGAACGTCTTCAGGAACCTCAAACTCGATCCACTCATGTGCGCCAACTCTAGTTCCTTTTCTCACATGCACGACAAGTATGTTATCTGTTGATCCCAGCACTGTTCCCTCCCCTGCTATGTGGTAAGACAACACTCTACACCCCTCTGGAAATATCCAGAGGATCTCGTAGTCGTACTCTGCTATCTCCTCTTCATAGAAGTTATCGTACCTGTTTACTCCAGGTTTTAGTGGTCCTCTGAAGTTTATGTAGAACTCTATGTATGGTCTATGTGGTGTTCCTCGAAAACCAAGTATTATGTCCTTAACTTCTGGTCTAGCTCTCTCGTTGTTTATCCTTATTATCTCCTCGTCTAGGAAGTGCTGCATGTTGTTCATTATTGTCTCTAGCTCTTCTAGAAGTCTCTCTTGATCTCTCCTAGCAAGAGTATAGTAGTACGTTTTTGGATCTCTGTACTCAAATATCAAGATTAGCCAGACGTTTCCAGTAACGTCAAGGACGTGAATACCCTCTGCATATATTGGAGACACCTCCTCACTCATCTAGAAGAACGTTAAGTCCTCACTCTACTTTAACTCTGCTTAGCACAACGTAGCTTCCAACTGGCAGGCTCGTCTCAATGCTGACAGGTCTACACTTTATCTTGAACATGTAAAATATTGGCTTTCCTATGACATGCTCTATCTCTGTGATGTACTCGAAGTGAGCCATCCCTTTCGCTATTATTAAGTCAGCACTCTTGAGGGCACATCTAAGCTCCTCACCTATCTCATTAACGAATATACTTGCAGCATCAGTGCCAGTATCGATGATTCTCGTAAAGCTCTCCTCAAGCTTTAGGTCATGTACATCTTCCGTAGTTATGTCGTTCTGAAATGGTCCTGCCTTTACTACTCCGGTAACCTTGTTTCCTAGGTCAACCAGCGTCTCTGCCAGGATCTTGTCTAGTGCAGCCTCACCTGCATTATCCATCAGATAGAGAATGTTCTTACCCTTGAGTACAGGTAGCTTACCAATCACGCTCATGTTCTCAAGCTCCTTAACTAGCTGCTCAACAGGTGGAGGAGTGTAGCCAGCAACTCCTAAGTCAATACTGTTGCCTAAAAGTGCTACCCTCGCAGCTAGATCAAGTCTATGCTCAACGTTATTGGTCTCTTCAACTACTTTCTTCAGCTTATGGTAGAGATCTAGTCCTCTCTCATTAGCAATCTTCTTCTCTGCCCGATAAGGATCGTCTATCCCTGTCTCAGCCCTGATGAAGCGGTAAAGCACCGTTGCTATCTCTGGAGCAGTCTTGAATCCTCTCCTAATAAGGTCGTGAAGAAGCCTACATGTAGCACAGACAAGCAACATCTTCAGGTTATCATCACTCAGCACCTTGTCTATATCTCTCTTCCTGACCTCTACCTGGCAAGGCACACAGTCTAGGTACAGCCTCATTACCGGGACAGTAAGATAAGCAGTTTAAGGTAATTCGCACTAGGTAACGTTATGGCTCCTCGACTGCTCATATACACCGGCAAGGGCGGAGTAGGAAAGAGCGTCATAAGTGCAGCAACCGCGGTCAAGCTGTCAGACATGAGGTACAATGTTGCACTACTAAGCACAGACCCAGCACACACGATAGCTCACTACTTCGGCATTAAGGAGATAAAGGAGGAGATCAAGGTCAGCGAGAGACTAGTACTGTTTCACGTAGATCCAATGAGTGAACTCATGAAAAAGTTCAGAGCAATGTCAGAATATGCAATTGACTGGTTCAAAAAGTATGGAATAGATGAAGCACTTGCCTACGAGCTCGCCATGCTTCCAATGGTCACAGAGGCTGTAGGCCTCCTAAAGATACTTGACCTCATAGAGAAGTTCGACATCGTTATAGTCGACACAATACCATCCGCAGAGGCACTAAGACTGCTCTACCTCCCAATGATAGTCACATCTGTCCACAAGAAGCTGATCAAGCTGAGTCTAACTACCGCAAGGACTGCATCAAGAGTACTCTCACTTATTCTAGGTTCCGCATCGAAGGTTGGCAAGGCTATGGAGGAGGAGTACCTGTTCTTTGAGGAGTCTTCAAAGTTGACTCAGCTACTGACAAACATAGACATAACCAGTGTGAGGGTTATAGCAAATCCCGACTTGTCAAGCATAGATGAGGCAGTCAAGACAGTAGGTCTAGCGCAAGTGTTTAATCTAAACGTTGATCTGGGGATAGTGAACAAGGTCATACCTAATCCTCAAGATGAGGATACTAGGAGACTTCAGGAAGAGTACATCAACAGGTTCATAACAAGCATATACCCTATACCTGTCAAGAAGATACCCCAGCTAGGTCTCGAGGTACGTGGACTTGATAAGCTGAGAAAGATGGCAGAGACGCTCTATGGAGATGAAGATCCCTCAAAAGTGTATTACAAGGGAAAGATCATGGAAATCAAGGAGATAGGTGACAAGTACATGCTAATAATGAGGTTACCTCCTGGAATAACAGACTGTCTAGACATAGTTCATCACGGAGATGAGCTGCTAATTCAGCTAAAGAGTGAGCGTGGATTAGTTGAGAAAATTCTTCCGTTACCTACCTTACTGAGAACAGCTAGACCTGAGAGTGCCTACCTTGAGAAGGGTACTCTCGTTATAGAGTTCAGGAAGACCACCTAAAGAACCTCTGGTGGTAAGGTCAGTATGGGCTTACCTTCGACACCTATAGGCATAACGTACTCAAGTATCGTCCTTATAATCTCCTTCTTAGGGGTCTCTATAGCGACAGTTGCTTTCCTTCTCTTAAACGTCTGAATAACCTCGACCACTGTTCCAACCTTTCCAACGTTTCTACCATCAATTACTACTACAAGAGATCCTAGCTGAATGGGTATGTGCTGAACTATGTTCTGTTCAGGTATCGTCAGTACGACAGTGTCAAGCGTCCTGTAGTTTCTTGCCTGCTCAGGGTCAACCACGTGATTTCTGCCATCATGTAGGTTGAGCTGGATTTTTCCGCCTTTGACGGTGGTCTTGTTCTCTATTCTGCAAGGCTTAATGCTAGCTTCTTCTCTCGATATTGGTACAAGTGTCAGAAACTTGACTGGATGAGGCACAACCCTGTACACCTCTCCCGTAGGAACAATCTCAATTACGTCCATGAGTCCAACAGGATACTTGTAGTCTCGCCTCACTCTTCCATCAACCTTCACCATTCCATGGCTGATTATGTACCTTGCCTCACGTAGCGTCTTAGCATACCTGAGCACATCCCTTATAACTATAGCAAGTGGTAGACACTTCTCTAATGGGTGTGGCCCAGGGTGAGGCTTAATTGTCCACACTCCTCCCGCCTTTCTTGGTACTGGCCACCACCAAGGTGAGCAACTTCTTCTCAGGTGTCTTCTGACCATACCTCACTGGTCTGAGCAGAGTCCCTTTAAAAAACGTTTAGTCTAGCTCTCAAGCTAAGGAACAGACAAACACTCAGCATCGTTCCCACTCCTCACCTATCAGCAAAGACCAACCTCATCACCTCCTTCGCTTACCGTCCTAAGAGAGCAAGTCTAAACCTTGCTTCGACCCAGCTCAACATCCGAAGCGTATCCGTCGTACCTGAAGTGCGGCATAACGGACAGTATCATGCCTACAAGACTGTTTACACGTATCAAATCCTTCAAAGTTATTACTCCCTCTATTTCTCCGCTCTCAGACACCACTATAGCAAACTCTGAGCCACTTTCCTGAAAGATCTTTATCACACTCCATATGCCTGACCTTGCTGACACAAGGACAAACTTGTTGTTAGCTATCTTAGCTACAGGTGAGTCCAGTCCTATCCCCCTGGCTATGGCTTTCACTACGTCCTTGGGAGTCACTATGCCACGTATTGAGTTGCCCGAGCTTGACACTACTACCACAACGTCAGCGTCCGTGTTAGCTATGAGCTCAATCACATCGATTATCTTTGCGTTCTCTCCGACAACTGGTACCTTTCTGAGAGTCTCAAGAACGGACATGCATTATGATTCGTGGATCGAGCGTCCTTAAGTTTCATGCTGTGTCGTCACGTTAGCTTATTGTCTCTATATGGTAACATACGTCTCAAATTTGAGTTGATTTTTTCATGCGTAAAATTTAGAATACCTAGAGGAAACATCTAGAGCATGACTCTGTCACTCATAATAAAGGTGCCACTGATGATACTAACTGGCCTAGCAGCTGGCGTTCTTGGGGGACTGCTGGGAATAGGAGGATGTGTTATAATGCTCCCAGCGCTGATCTTCCTGTTTGGCTATCCAGTGCCCCTAGCAATAGGAACAACCATAACTGCCGTATGTGTGACAGCGGCTTCAGGAGCAGCAGCACACATAAAAATCAAAAATGTTGATTATAGCACGACAAAGATCGTAGCAGTGAGCGGCGCTATTGGTGCTGCAGTAGGCTCAATAATATTCTGGTACGTGTACAAGCACACATGGATACTGGATATGATTCTCGGGTTTGCCTTCCTCTATGTGTCTATCAGAATGATATGGGAGGGACTAGTACAGAGAAAGCTTCCAGAGAGAGTAGGAAAGGTCATACCTGGGTCACCACTTGCTAAAGGGCTAGTAGGGTTCTTCATAGGCATAATAACGGGGATTGTTGGACTAGGAGGGGGCTATGCTCTCGTACCAGCATTCATATATATACTGAAGGCGCCAATAAAGATAGCAGTAGGAACAAGTCTAGCATCATTCATATCTATGGCAGTGACAAGCGCAGCCTTCAAGTTGTGGCAAGGAGTAGTAGACATAGTAGCTGCAATATGTCTGGGAGTGGGTACAGCCATTGGTGCACAGATAGGTGCAAGACTTGTACCGAGAACACCTGGATGGCTCATAAGGGCAATATTTGGCTTCGTCTTCCTGGCAGTCTCGATAAAGTTCATAGTAAAGGGAATAATGATACTGATGTAACGTAGCCTCTTCTAGATTCTTGGCGCCGCCGCCGGGATTTGAACCCGGGACCTACGGGTTAACAGCCCGCCGCTCTACCAGGCTGAGCTACGGCGGCTACACTCACAGAGTCTGTGTTAGCACTCTATAAAAAGGTTACTCTCTGTACATATGGTATACTTTATATTCATAGTAACGATGTACAAAGAGGTGTCACTAATTGGATATTGCTTGGTGCATCTTCGTAATACTTGTAGGGCTTGCAGCTGGAGTCGCAGGAGGATTCCTGGGAATATGTGGCTGTGTGATAATGTTTCCCATACTGACTCTGGTCCTTCGTTATCCAATTGACATTGCTGTTGGAACAAATGTCACTGCAGCGATATTCACGGCGGTATCTGGAACTATAGCCCATGTAAGACTGAGAAACGTTAGGTTTGATGTTGCTCTTCCTGTCCTTGTCAGTGGAGTTATCGGCGCCGTCTTAGGCTCCCTGCTCTTTAACGTTGTTCGAGCTTACGGCTGGCTTCTCTACATTCTAGCATCGTCCATGTTCTTGTATATAGTAGCTAGACTTACGCTAGACGTGCTTGGAGTAGCTAGACAGAGACAAGTACCAGCAAGTAGCCTAACGCTGAGAGTGCTTGTTGGTCTCCTGGCTGGGATAGTTACAGGTCTATTAGGATTTGGTGGTGGATACGTGATGGTTCCATCATTCTTCTACCTACTCGGACTACCATCAAGTATAGCTGTGGGTACTAGCTTGACATCTTACACAGCTATGCTCGTCACTAGCTCAGTATTTAAACTAACAGAGCACAGCGCTAATGTAGCCACGGCACTGCTCCTTGGTGCGGGAACGGCAACAGGCGCTCAGATAGGCGCTAGACTTGTCAACATCACTCCAGCGAGGATCTTGAAGCTAGTGTTCGCGCTGGTCTTGCTCTACGTGGCTGTAAGCTTACTCTATAAGGGGCTTAATCTCATTCACGTAATGTAAGCTTCCTTGCGGTACGCGATTCTATATGATGTGTATGGAGTCTTGCTCAAATTTAGTTCTTCTAGTTCCAATCTCAATCCTAGACGTATACTGTCTCCAAGTTATTCTGATTATCTGAATGTTGCCGTGAGCCCTTGAAGTTATCTTTCTTAGCTTTAGCACTAGATCCTTGAGCAGATAGCTGGGAAGTCTTCCAATAAATGCACTGTATTGTATGCGTTTGAATCCGTACTGAAGAAGAAGGTCGGCTACTCTCTTTCTAACGTCATCCTCAGTTATGTCGTATATCACTAGAACAAGCATGTTAACACAGCAAGATGTGAAATGTTCTCAAGACTCCTCTTCCATGAAGATAGTCTCTAAGCATCTTTGATGCTCTATGTATAGCAGTCTCTAGACATATAGCCTCCGAGAATACTCTTACGGTACTTCTAGCTAACGTCACAAACAGCTTCACTAGCTCTCCTCTATACTCTGGCCTCAGTCTTAATCCCTCAAGGACATTTCCGATCTTGTCCAGGTTACGATTTAGGTACAGTACAAGCGTCTTGTCTACTAGCGGTCTAAATATCTCCATGAAGTCCAGCACCATGCTAGGCCTGCCAGACTTGTCCACGTGTAGGTAGCCAGCAAATGGGTCTATGTTGAGCAACATTAGTGCTCTCATGCAGGTTATCTTAAGAAGACCATACATGTAGTTTAGTGATAGATTCACTACGTCTGCTGAGTCTGGGTCTCTACCAGGGAAGCCAAGCTTTGGTGGAATAACCTCTCTTAACGCGTCCCAGTAGTATCTTGCTGCGATAGCCTCAATACTCATAAGTTCCTGTCTTATCTTGTCTGTGAGCTGCACACCACGTACTAGCTCTACCGCGAGAGCTTTCTGCTCTATCTTTGATGCATGATCCCTCAAAGTGTCAGAAACTCTGCTTCGTCTACGAGACTTTGCTAAGTATCTCAGGGTCTCTGCCTGATTTGCAAGCTTGCTTGCTAGCACCCACTTGGCAATGTCGAGTCCTCTCTTGTCTAGATACGCCTCATATTGTAATCTTCTTGTCTCTACCGTCATGTTTATGTACATGGGTACAAGTCTAGCAACAACGTCGCCTCTGTGGTCAAGCACAACAAGATCGACCCCTAGTCTAGCACATGCTCTAAGAGCACGGCTACTTATAGATACACCACTGGTCGTTATCACTATCTGGTCTACGTCTACTGGCGAGAACGTCCTTGGAGGATCACCCTTCTTCTCTATTACGAAGACTCCCTTCCTGAATCTTATTCTGACTCCGTACCCTGTGACTATGATAGTCTTCATGTTGCACCCCCTCTACAAATGTGGTAGTATGGACAGTATTCAGGACATGACCTAGCGATGTCTGGATCGCGCTGTGTCTCGATTATGTCGTATGCCTCATCTCTAAGACTCAGAAAGCGATACCTGACCTCGTCCGAGAGGTAAACCGGAGTAACTACCACTCTTGGTAGGAACTCAATCTTGCCATTACCTCTACACAACCTCGTGAACGAGATCTTGACTGCTAGACCAAAGTCAATGGGAATCTCATAATCCGACTCTATGGCCAATGCGTACCCAGCAAGTGCTGTCTTTACTAGGTCGAGAGAGACCATGTTTCCAAACTTCATCTCGAGGATCACTCCAGGCATGACTGCGTCAACTATGAGCTTCCTAGAGAGACCTATCAGATATCCATCAGCCTGGAACTGCACAAAGTGTGGAATGACTTGGCCTAGCAACGTGTCTGGTCTGTAATCAACAACGTCTGTCTCTACACGTTTGATCTCACCAGCATAATACAACACCAAGTGCTTGTATATGCTTAAAGCCTTATGATGTATGTCGTCTCTGTCTCTCTCGGTCAGAGATGCATTACGTAGAGAGACAACTTTCTCTATGATGTTATTAACACGCTCACACGCATGTGAAAGAAGGCTTAGAAGCTCATCTGGACTTGCGCCATCATAGAGCAGCCTTCTTACATCCTCAATGGCGGCGTAGACTGACTCATGAAGTATTGTTCCCTCTAGAAGCGGCTTAGTTATCCTCTGCTCTACCTTCAGTACGTACTTTAGATACACGTTTCTCATTGTCTGACAGTACAGGTATGCAAAGTCTGACAGAGATATGTTCCTGTAGCTAGGAGGTTTAACTGGTTCTCTGTACCACGACCATCCTCGATAGTCCTCTGTTATAGGCTCTACAGATGCACGTAGTCTAAGTACCCTCAAGTACTTTACGAGATCTCTGAGGGCAAGCATTCTGTAGTACAGTAAAAGTGTCGGTAGAAGAATGTTCTAACACGATAATAGAGTAATGAAGATATTTTATTCAGGTAATTACAGACTCGTAGAGTCCTAGACAGGAAAATAAAA
>JALWFJ010000057.1 GCA_027036495.1 Thermoproteales archaeon | reverse complement strand
CAGAAGAGTGAGAAAGATGTGTAGGGAGCTTAACGTGAGGGTAGTTCAGGTACATGCACCATATGGAGAGCTTGACGAGATGCTTGCCGACTCTTCAAGAGTTGAGAAGGGTGTAGAGATCGTGCGAGGCTACGTGAGGTTCTGCAGCATGATTGAGTGTCCTGTACTTGTGATGCACTTACCACTGAGGAGACTTAGCCTCAGAGAGTCATACCTGGAGTACATTAGTTCTCTCAGAGAGAGCACGCGACGAGTCATGAAGCTTCTTGATCGAGAACTGTCTGAGTATAGTGTCAAGATAGCGTTTGAGAACAGGCTAGAGCAAGTTTTTGGATCGTGTCCACGAGACATTGCTGAGCTCATAGAGGAGGAGAATACTGAGAACTTTGGCATCTGTCTAGATACAGGTCATGCAAACGTTAACAAGCTTGACCTAGAGCACGTCGTGGAGAGCTATGGAAAGTACATAATTGCAACACATGTACACGACAATGATGGAACTCAGGACCGACATGCACCTCCACTGACTGGAACCATACCGTGGAGAAGATTCGTAAGCGCAATGAGAAGATGCTGCCCAGATACCCCACTAGTACTGGAGGTGGAGGCATCAGAGGACTGTGCAGAGAACGTGCTGATGCTGTGCAGACTTGTGGCAGACTATCTGAGAGGTCTAGCAGATTGATAAAGCCGACGAGAATCATCACTTCCAGCGTTCTCCTGCTCCCATTAGTCTATTCATGTGCTGGTCAGGCAACCGGACGCCTCTTCACTAGTCAAGTAGGGCAACTCCTCATCATCCCTACACCTTTTAGACTCTCTGAGCCGGAGATATCACATGGCTGTAATTAAGGTGTGTGCTGAAGATGATCCAGCCTGTACAGAGAGAGCTGACATTCTTGTTCTCCTAGCTCATGTCTGTGATGAGTGTAAGAGGCTTGGACTGGTTCGTTTCTGGGGAGATGAGCAGGTAGAGATCGAGGAGCTAAGAGATGTCTCGGGAAGAGCTCTTCTCAAGTTGTCGAAGCGCGTTATCGATGTTGATGCTGGCCTTATCCACATGTGTGTGGAATTCATGTCCGAGGACCTGTATGAGGCTGTGAGACTAGCAAGACACTTACACGACCTTAGAGATATTCTACAATACTATGTGTTACAGAGAGATCCTCAGGCTAGCCTAGACTTATCAGCTCTCTGCTAGAGATGAAGCCATGAGGTTCAGATCTCTGTCAGACAGAGAGATCAAGTCTCTCCTTGAGGAGTGCTGGCATGGTGTTCTTGCGCTTGTCGATGGTGACAGACCTTACTGTTTTCCAACGGCTCACGTCTTCTGTAGAGGAAGTCTATACTTTCTATTCTTGAGGTATGGGAGAAAGATCAGGTGCATTGAGAGAAACCCAAATGCATGTTACTTGGTGCTCAACATGTCTAGCCACTCGTGGTTCTCCATAGTTGTTGAGGGAGTGCTTACAAGGGTAGACAGTGCTGCAGAGGTGAGAGAGGTGCTTGAGATGTTTGCTAGCAGGGTCTTTCCAAGAGATCCGTACTTCAGTGAGCTTGTAGAGGTGCCTGGAATCACTGCTAGGCTCCTCGAGGAGCACATGTCTGGAAGGATACCTGGAGTGTACAGGATGTCACTCTCTAACATCAGTGGCATAGCCTATCCATGACTATTCTGGGGATTGCGGCAGTAAACAGGGACAAGATAGTGCTGGTCAGAGAGTCTCTTGAGGAGTATGAGGAGGCTGTACAGACTCTGGAGGAGCTTGAGAAGCTAGAGAGACTCTCGAGAGATAGACCCAGCTTTGTGCGTCTAGGCGGATCTACTGTAAACACTCTCTATGTGCTTGCTAGCTGTGGTCTCGATACTGTAGTGCTCGGGAAGCTAGGCGTCGATCTTGCGAGATGGGTCCTCCTTAAGCTTCTCCAGTACAACATGAGGTTCATTGGAACCATAGCCTCAGTCCCCACGGGTAGAACAATCGTGCTGAGCAGTCAGCAGGGACAGCGCAGGATATATGTGTATCCAGGCGCTAACGACTACCTGACTCTCAGCGACCTAAGCTGCACCAACGTCCTGTCATTCGTGCAGAGAGCAAGGCTTGTTCATACCTCAACCTTTGTCTGCTCGAGGGGGCTAGAGCCAGTCAAGGTCCAGATCGAGGTCATGCAGCTAGCTAGCAGAGGTATCAGATCCATAGTCCTAGGCACGCTCTATACTGGAAGAGCCCTGCGAGACAGCGTCTTCAGAGAACTGCTACAGAGACTCCTTGAGCAGGTAAACGTGATGTTCCTATCTCAGGCCGAGCTTCAAGACTTGAAGAAGCTCATGAACATAGACGACATAGATGACCTACTCAGCTGCTTCACCAACCTCGAGCTTGTGTTTCTGACACGAGGAGCAGAGGGAGTTAAAGCTGTCTGGAGAGGTGGAGGAAGCCTAGAGCAGAAGCCTCTACCTGCCGAGATACTAGATACCACAGGTGCAGGTGATGCGTTTGCTGGAGGAGTTCTTCTAGGGATACTTGCAGGCTCACCCATATCTGAGGCAGTGAGAATAGGTCTAGAATGTGCAAGATCGTGTATAATGGCTATAGGAGGGACTGGATACAGGCTGCCTCGAAAGGTGCTAAGAGTGGCCTCAAGACTATCTAAGGTATGAGACTGGCCTGCGTGCTCGACATAGAGGGCGTAGTTGTCCCAGCTGGGATAGACTTCGCCTTCTTCCTTGTAGAGTACCTGTCGAGACTTAGACCAGCCTCCAGAAGCTCAATCATGCAGAAAGTGAAGCTCTACGACGAGTATGACGATGCCAGGTGGAAGCTAGAGTACCTATACTCTGGATGCAGCAGCTACCAGACAGGGACAACTCCTCTCTACGTGCTTCTTCTCTGTGCTGGCCACAGTCTCTGTGAGCACGACGTGCTGAGAGCTGGACAAGTACTTGCAGAGACTTGTCACAGACTTGGTCTAGTGATAGATCTGAGAAGACTATACTCAGTATATGACGAGATCTACCTAGCATCATCCTCGTACCACGCATTTGCGCTCAAGATAGCTGAGCATGCTGGCGTGAGCATGGACCACGTCATGGCACTTGGTCATGTTGAGTCTGAGACTCCAGAGCTGATAGTCAAGGAGCTACTTAGACGAGGCTCAAGGTCGGAGATACTAAACTCGTGCACACTGCTCTACTACGTGGCTAAGAACCTCCTTACATGTGGCGGCAGCTCTAAGCTCCATGACATGTTACTTCGCACAGCATTAGCCTCGCTTCGAAACAGCAAGCTTTCAAGATACCTCTTCAGCAAGTTTGTACAACAGTCAAATATTGCAGGTTCACGAGCTAAGGCACAGCTAGTCAGCAATCTTAGACGAAAAAACTACACCGTGATCTTTGTAGGAGACTCTATCGTAGATGTCGAGGCTGCACTACATGCAAACATATCAATCGCACTTAACCCGAGCTCTAACCTACTTCTCCATGCTTCAACCTTCAC
>JALWFJ010000056.1 GCA_027036495.1 Thermoproteales archaeon | reverse complement strand
GAATACAAAACCACTCCAACCTAACTATAAACGTTAAAAGACACTCTCGTACGTTTCTTCTTTCAATTTTTCTTGAGAACACGTGGTTTTCCTGATTCAGGAAGTGTCTCAATTCTTTGTTTCTTTTCTGTGTTTAACTAAGCACAGAACTGTGTTATCTACATTCAATTTCTCATTAGAACACCATGATCATCAGGAAAGTGATGATAAACGTGTTCTGATGGTAATTTTGAAAAATCCGAGAAAGAATGCTAGAAGTAGACACTCTACGAATCAGGGAAAACGGAATCACACAAAGTGGATTGAAAGTCCAAAAAAGTCAAGTCAATAAATGACCTCGACTATGAGCTGAATCACACAAAGTGGATTGAAAGTAGGGATCCAACACGTGAGGACTTCATCAAGTGGGTCCTGGAGGAATCACACAAAGTGGATTGAAAGTACAGAATCACCTTCCTCTAGTGGAAGACTTAGTTCATCCTCGAATCACACAAAGTGGATTGAAAGTTTACTTCAATGTGGTCTTTACGAAGTTCATAGTCATAGTCTAGGAATCACACAAAGTGGATTGAAAGTAACAATAAAATTGTATAGTGTTGTGTAGAGCGTTGGTTCGAATCACACAAAGTGGATTGAAAGTAGTACACTTTATCTTGAAGACAAAGACAATAAACTCACTGACACTGAATCACACAAAGTGGATTGAAAGGCCTTATTATCAACAACAGCAAGCTCAACAGATCTAAGTTTTTGAATCACCAAAAGTGGATTGAAAGTATGTTTCAGTACAAGATAGTGCTCTAACGTCAGGATACTTTGGGAATCACCAAAAGTGGATTGAAAGTTTAGGTCTTTTATCCTCTCTGCGTATCTTGTTGTTACTGATGTATCGAATCACCAAAAGTGGATTGAAAGCAGTCTTGCACCGTACTTTGATGGACGTAGATGCACATAAAGAATCACCAAAAATGGATTGAAAGTGTCTTCCTATTAAAATCGCTTTCGCTTTCTTCATACCCGATAGAATCACACAAAGTGGATTGAAAGCTCTAGCAAGCTGACTCCCTCAGTAGCTAGCCTTCTCGCGAATTACCAAAAGTAGATTGAAGGTAGTCAAATATAGTAATAGTATCAAAGGGTAAATAGAGTAGATATGTAGATATGATGGGAGAGTCTATTTTGTGGATGAGGGAGTTGTTTTATGGTCTTTACTTGATTAGCGGGGCATGAAGGTGATTTGGTAGTAATGGTGTGTTGGAGGTGTCTTGATTGGTCTTGGAAAAAGGTTTATAAGAGGCTTATTGCTTTGGTTAGATTGAGTGCTTTGGCGGGGGTGCCCGAGCCTGGTCAAAGGGGGCGGGTTGAGGTCCCGCTGGCGTAGGCCTGCGTGGGTTCAAATCCCACCCCCCGCACCAAGGTCTTTTGTTGACTCTTGTTTCTTGTTTGTCTTTGTTGTTTTGCTTCTGGTTTTGGTTTGTTTTTGTTGGTGGGTTGAGTTACCCTTTTAAGTTGGGGGTTTGTTTGTTGCGTGGGATCTAATCTGGCTAGCAGTGGTAAGAGGGTTCCAGTGTATAAGAAAATAATTCAGGATAACATAAAGAGGTGGGTTGTTAAGGAGTTTTTGGAGTATAGGTTAGCTAAGCTTGGCTATATTGACTGTGATATTCTGCGTAGTCCGCTTGGTACTAGAATCATAATCTATGCTGAGAGGCCTAGTAGGATTATTGGTCGAAGGGGGCAGACTGTGCGTGAGCTTCAGCAAGCTCTTGCTGCTAAGCTTGGTGTCGAGAATCCGATGATTGATGTTGCTCCACCGAAGGAGCGTCCTGAGTACTATGCTAAGATTATTGCTAACAGGATTGCATGGGCCATGACTAAGGGAGTCAAGTTCAGGAGAGCTGCCTTGATAGCGATTAGACAGCTAATTGAGGCTGGTGTGCGTGGTGTTGAGATAACTATAAGCGGTAAGCTGACGAGTGAGAGGTCCAGATTCGAGAAGTTTACTTATGGCACGATATACAAGTGTGGTAATGATGCTAAGACCAAGGTAGATAGATATGTCGGCCAGGTACTACTTAAGCCTGGAATCTACGGTATCGAGGTCAGACTACTTCCACCTGGCAGAAGGCTAAGTGATGAGTTCTACGTGAAGACTCCAGAGCAAGTCGAGACTAAGGCTGCAGAAGTAGCAGAGCAGACTCAACAAGCTCAACAAGCAGAGTCAAGCTCAAGTACACAGTCCTAGTAGCGTGAAGAGAGTATGAGAAAGCAGAAACTCACAGCAAAGGCTCTGAGAAGCTTACCTAGAGAAGAGAGACTTAAGCTTCTAGAACAGCTAAGAAGCGAGCTACTTAAGCTAAGAACTCAGAAAGAAAGAGGAGCACTCGAGAACCCAGGCAAGATAAGAGCCGTGAGAAGGGCAATCGCACGAATACTGACCATAGAGAACGAGGAGACTCTCAGAGAGAAGGTGTTGAAACTACTAGAAGAAAAGAGAGGCAGAGCATTCACCCTAGAGGAGATAGCAAAGATGCTGAACGAGAGAAGAATAAACTTCCTTCGACACGTGATATGGAGACTTCAGCTAGAAGGCAAGATCACCAAGGTAGGCTTGAGAAAATTCATGTTAAAGACGCAATAAGCTGAAGAACTTTCTTTCTCTACCCTCATACTCATCAAAAATAATTACACGATTCTCAGCATTATGAGGAGAGGACGCGATGTTTCAACTAGGCATAGACGTAGGAGAAAAATCGAGAAGTCATTTCTCGGGAAAAAGATAGATATCTTGTACAGGTTTATTGAGTGTTGCAAGTGTAAGAATCCATCACTGAATGGTCTTAAAGGACTTGTTATTGATGTGTCAAGGAATACTTTAACTGTAATTACTGTGGATGGGAAGATAAGAACTATAATAAAGGACTTCTGCTGGTATTATGTGAAGATTGACGATGAGGTTTATCTTGTAAGCCCGAGAATGATCAGGTAGTGATCCTGTAAAGTACTGCTGTCGTGAAGTAACACAATATTATAAGTGACATGAACTTCAACATCAGTGATCTGAGTCTCCCGGCTTCTTCACCTAGCTTCATGTATAGAAGCACCATTGTCATTACTGATCCCAGAAACAGTGGAGTTGCTGCAACTCTCAAGGTGCTGAGAGAGTAGACTGCTGTTATGCCTAGAGATGCTATTGCTGCTAGTCCAATTCTTCTGGCAATTTCAAGGGTTCTCTCTGCACCTAGAACCACCGCTATTGTCCTATATCCTGCTGCTCTATCACCCTCAACGTCTATTGCAGTCTTTATGAACTCACGTCCAAGCGATGCTATTAGTGAGGTCACAAATAATAGCAGAGGTATTCCTACGTTAAGAGGATCCAGACTAATCCCGTAGAGAAACGATAGTGATGTTGTAAGAGACGTAGCAATGTTGCCTAGAATGAACGTTCTCTTTAACACTGTGTTGTAGAGTGTTCCTGTAAGTATGGCTGCGATGTATATGCAGAGGCTAGGTATGAGATTTCTTGACAAGATAACACATGCTGTTGCGAGAGCTATCCCAGCAGCCAGCGACGATATGGATAGTATCCATGCTTCTCTAAGCGTAACTAGACCAGTCACTAGAGGAGCATGAGGTCTGTTTACCTTGTCCTCCTCTATGTTGAATATGTCATTCTGAGTAAACAGGTAGATCTCTGCAGAGAGAGCTGATAGGTAGAGCAGGACAGCGATGATGAGGTTGAAGCTTTGTGAGGTAACAAGGTATGTGCTCACAGGTACTAGACCAACAACTAGTCCGTGCTCTATTCTTGACAGCTTGAGTATAGCCTTGACTCTATCGCGTAACATGTAGATGTTAGTTTTGTGCTGTTGTCTGAGCCTTAAGATGTTACTATAACTGAGTAATGAAATAGATAGGATAGAGGAGAGAGTTAGGTTATACTGAGCTTAACTTGTTGTCTGAGGGTACTTTATGGATCGAGTGGGTCTACCTTTACTCCAAACTTCTCTTTCCACGCCTTGACTGCCTCCATGATCTCTGGCTTCTTATCCGCGACCTTGTACCATGGCTTAGCCTTTGCCTCCTCTGGTGCCTCGTTTGTTAGCCATATACAGCCTACTGGGCAAGCCTTGATGCACTCAGTCTCGTGTCCTGGCTTTCCACCCTCGCACCTCTCCCATATTAGCACTGGCTTGCCCTCTGGGTCAAGCTCGAGTGCATTGTTTGGACATACGCTTACACATGCACCACATGCAATGCACTGGTCTCGGTCTCTGCATATTCTTGGCCAGTTAGCTAGCTCTGACGCCATACAGTGTTATAGTATGTGGCTGCTCTATCTATGCTCTTCCATTTAGAAACTAATATCGTCAGGATAGGTCTGTGGTCACTTAGCTCATCTTTTTATTAGCCTCGCAATGAAGAAGCCCGTTGTCTTATTTAGATGTGGATACAGTCTCTGCACCTTTGCCAGGAAGGGACTCGAGTAACCTATGAATGGCTCCATGTCAGTGAGCTCGACGTTAAGCTCCTCTACTATGCTCTTGATCTGATGCTCGTTCTCGTCTAGAGTCATTGTGCATGTGCAGTAGTATATCACTGTGTCTCTTGCAGACTCCTTAACTATCTTTCTGAGTAGTGCACGTTGAAGCTTGCTGTGCTTGATTAGGTCTCTCCTCGAGATCCACATCTTGACTTCTGGACTATGATGCAGTCTTCCAAGACCTGTGCACTCTGGGTCGACTAGGATTATCCTGAACTTGTCGAGTCTCAGAGGAATGTTAAGTGAGTCTCCACGTACGTAGTCTGTGGTCTCTATGTGCATTCTCTTGACGTGTCTCTCAATCTCCTTTACTCTTCTCCAGGAAAGATCTACTCCAACACAGTGATATCCGTACTGTGAGACGTGTGTTATCTTTCCTCCTGGACCTCCAGTGACGTCGACGACGAGGGTCTTTCCAAGTTTCTTGAGGTCACTAAGTATGGCATGTCCAACTAGGACACTAGACTTGTCCTGTATGTGGTATAGTCCCTGTACGTACTCCTCAGTCTTTGTAAGGTTAGTACTCATCTTCACTATGTAAAGCAGATCGTGAAGATCCTCATCAGGTACGCACTCAATGCCATACCTGGCAAGTCTCCTAGCTAGCTCCTCCCTCGACACGAGGTGAGTAGAAACTCGTATGTACCGTGGTGGGTCATGCATGAAGAACTCGAGGAGTCCCTCCAGATCAGGTACTCTAGCACGAGCGAGCTCATCAATGACCCACCTCGGGACTGAGTACTTGACAGAGAGTCGCTCAACGTAGCTTAGTCCTCGAAGCAGAGTTCTCTCGTCAGTTTCTCTCAGCTTCCTAACCTGTGCCTTTCCTAGACCAAGCTTGAGACTAACCTTCTCTATTCTCGATAGAGGAATGTCTCTATACATTGACTCAAACACAAGGACACGAAGAAGATTACGACGATAAGGATCTAGTCTACACGGATCAAGTCCCAGAACAACCTCAGCAGCCCTGTCAAGGAGCTTAAACCTTCTAGCAACCTCCGTTGTCAACACTCTCACAGCAGGTTTAAGATGCTCGAGGTCTGGTCTCCTCGAGAAGAACTCTGATGCAGCAAGTCTGAGACTCACTCTCTTCTTCAGGCTTATGGTCAAGATCTGTGCGCTAACTTCCTCAACAAGCATCACACCTAGACTACGAGGCTGCTAGACGTTATATACTCATGTATCTTCCTAGCAATATCTTCTTGTTCCCTCCAGTAGCCCTCTAGTCTACCAAGCTCAGCGATCTCTCTGAGAGCCTCAAGGTACCTTGGATGAATCTTTCCTGGAGGTTCTCTCTCAAAGGGTGTACCTGGAAGTGGCATGAAGGTGTGACCGCGAATTATGCAGCCTCTCCTAGCAAGCTCTCTCATCATCTTGACCGTGTCCTCAACATCTCTCTCGGTCTCTCCAGGCAGACCAAAGATGAAGTCAACTACTGGAGTGAATCCATGCTCTATCGCTAGGTCAACAGCCTCATACACGCAGTGTGAATCATGGCCCCTACCAATGAGTCGGAGAAGTCTGTCACTCCCAGACTGAGCACCAATAGCTAGTCTCCTATTATCGACATACTTAGAGACAACCTCAAGCACCTGTCTTGTTACGAAGTCTGGCCTGACCTCGCTTGGAAAAGCTCCAAGGACTAGCTTAACGTTACGCTCACAGTACTCATATGTTGTTCTCAGAAGCTTCTCAATCTTGTCTACTGCTGGAGTCCTGCCATCAGGCGACCCATACCCAAACCCGTTAGGTGCTAGGAACCTTATTGTGCGGACTCCCCGCCTGTAGAGAGCTCTACACTGTGTAGCTACTTGGCAGATTGACCTATACCTGACCCTGAACCTGTAGATTCTAGGTGTCTGACAGTACTTACATGCAAAGCTGCATCCCCGCATGATCTCCACAGGGGCAGACATGTTGAGTCTACAGGAGTATGGTCCTGAACCGTGAGGCTCTCTCCATACGCTGAACCAGGTCTCTCTGACCCTACCTGTAGAATCTCTATATGCTACGTTAGGAACCTTTTCAAGCTCCTGAGACAAGTCACCATACACTATCTCGTCAAGAAGCTTAGGAAGCGTGAGCTCTCCCTCCCTCATCACTGCTATGTCAAAGCCAAGTCTACATACAGTCCCTCGAGGATCACCAGCAGCGTGTGGACCACCAGCAATAAGCATGACTCGATCCCCATACTTGAGCTTGATCTGCCTCAAGCCTTTCAGCTCCTCAATCAGCGAGAATATCTGAGGAGTCATGAGTGAGTACATCACGATCACTCTGTCGTAGCTCTCGACAGCACGTACAACTGTGCTTAGTGGGTCTCTGCTGACTACGTAGTCTACTCCTCTTCTACTCGCTACGTAGCTCTCGAGTATTGATGACAGGTATACCAGAGTGTACCTGTTATCCTCACTGTACTTGAGTACGATTATACTTCTCCTCATACTCAGCGAGCTCTAGGCCTCATCGCTGCTCTGATGAAGCACTATTTAAACCTACGTTGAGAGTGCTTTCTACCACAATGAGACTACTTGACGTTGATCTTACAACACAGAGCGTCAGAGAGGTAAAACTTGGCGAGAGCCTAGTAGACAGGTATGCTGTGCCTCACCTGGCAGTGTATAAGCTTGCTCAGCTTAAGCTGGCTGAACCGGGAGATGTTCTTCTAGTACGGTCTGCGGTCTCAAAGCTAGATGTCTGCTCTAGATCCACGGTATTCATCTGCAGACTAGGAATTGACCGTGTCGAGTGTATTCCTCTTCTCTCAAAGAATCTGGGAGCACTGATGGGCTCGGCGAGGGTAGACTTTGTCAAGCTAAGAGGAGAGGGTGAGGGCACGCTGCTGCTTGATAGATGTGAGCTACTACCTGAGGTAGCAATACCTCAGCTAAGGATCGATAAGGGCGAGATAGATACTGAGATAACTGTACATAGAGCGGACATTGACGTAAAAGTAGAGCTATCTCTCGCAGCTGAGGAGCTCGTGGAGCCACAGGACACGCTTATCGCAAGGAGGCTCAGACTGCTGATGTGCCTATCGCCGCTCACTGGAGAGGGTAGACCTGTACATAGAGAGGGGATCATTGTGCTGATCAAGAAGCTTATAGGACTGGAGCTCTCAGAGAGAGCACGTGACCTAGTCAGCAAGTACTCCACTGAGAGACTTGGCTGTCTCAGATGCAAGACCTGCTGTCTCAACATCGATGTGGACAGGAAGCTCCATGTTGAGCCCTCCAGAGTTACTCTTCTTGACGCAGTGATTGACGAGGAGACAAGGCTGGCTCTCTCGAGGACCGGCTTAGATAGCTACTTCATGATCCTAGCTCTCTACATGTGGAGGTTCAGGTACCCAGAGCCTGTTCCTAGCATCGAGTACCTTGTGGAGAGACTATCTATGCTGTACAAGGTTGTTAGACTACTTGGTCTATGTCCCCTACATCTGGTGCACTCGTCCATGTCTCGCAGATTTGATCTTGATATACCTAGAGACCTCTTTAGTGTAGTCACAGGTAGAAGAGTATCTAGCTATATTCTCTCAGAGATTGCGAGACTAGTTGCTGGAGAAGAGTCAGGATTAGCGATGAGCATAGAGTCATGCGAGAGAGTCACTAGACTTATTGAGAGTCTTCCCACTGGAACTATTGAGTCTCATCCCGTCCTTGAGAGTCTCAGGACTCCCACGATTCAGGCAGCGCTTGACCTAGTAGATGACTTGGAGAGGGTTCAGAACATTGCGCACATATGTGCAAGCTGTGGAGTAGGCATAATTGAGGCTGGAACACCTCTACTGAAGAAGTACGGGACTGATGCCGTGATAAAGCTCAGACAAGCTGCTGCCCCTCACGGTGCCCTAGTTCTTGCGGACACTAAGATTATGGACGTGGGAGACCTTGAGGCAAGGATAAGCTATCTTGCAGGTGCTGACATATGTACAGTCATGGGCGTGGGAGAGTCAGCTAAGATCTCCGAGTCGCTCTATGAGGCCGTGAAGTTCAACAAGGCAGTCATGATAGACCTAATGCAGGTTCCTGACCCTGTGAGGTACATTGAGGAGCTAAGAGAGCTTCTCGAGAGCTGTGGAGACTGGGTCATAGTGTGTCTTCACAGAGGAATAACAGAGCAGCTTCTGGGTCGTGGAATATCGAGCGATGTTGACCTAATAAGAGCCGTGAGGAGAATTCTGACACCGTCGGTGAAGCTGGCTGTTGCTGGAGGAGTGAAACCTGGAGAGGTGAGAAAGCTCGTGGAGGCTGGTGCAGACATTGTTGTGGTTGGTGCTGCCCTGTATGCTGCCAGAAACGTAGAGAGAACTGCGAGACAGCTCGTAGAGGAGGCAAGAGCTAGTCAGCGCTAGTGTCTGCTTGCTGAGTATTCATCATTAGTCAGTGTAACTCTGACTCTTCATCTACGAAACATAACATTAGAAACGATTTATAAACGATTAGCATAGTTACGCATAGCTGACAGCCATGTCGACCCTGCAGGAGCGAATAAAGCCCATGTCCATAGGACAGGAGCGACTACTCAACGCGTTGACTGACACAAGGAACGAGATTGTCGGCGTCTTTGGACCTACAGGTACTGGCAAGTCTCTGCTCTCATGTGCATACGGCATAACTGCTGTCTTAAAGGGAGAGTACAAGAGGTTCATCATTGCTAGACCTGTAGTTGATGTCTCATCAGGAGAGATACTGACTCCAGAGAGGCTAGGAGACCTCTACTACAAGATTGCCTCATCATACTTAGAGGACATACTTGGAGAGTACCTCTCTAGAGAGGAGATAACGAAGCTCATACAGGAAGGCAAGGTCGTCGTCACAGACGTGTCATACCTCAGAGGAAGAACATTCGACGACGCAATAATATTCCTAGACGATGCTCAGAACGTTCAACCAGAGAGTGCTGCCGAGATACTGATGAGAATAGGCAGGAACTCCAGACTGGTCATAGCGGGAGACCCAGTGCTCCAGAGACCAATCGGAGTAGAAAAAGATGGCGCAACACTGCTAAGAGAAGTACTACTCAATGAGGAGAACGCCGTTGTCGTTGATCTAGGATTAAAGGACATAGTCAGACCCGGAGCCAGGAGGGGGGTCAAGGTCATATTTGAGCTTAGAATGAGAAAAAGAGAACTCACAGAGAGCGAGAAACAGATACTAGACCTAGTGAGGGTCAACGCACCAGACGCAGACATAGTCACCGTGATAGAGTTCAAGGCAGAGAAAGAGAGCCTAGACATCCGATCAGAGAACGTACCAGACGCACTCATCATAGCAAAAGAGGGACATCTTGGAAGAGTAGTAGGGAGAGGAGGAGAGAGAATAAGAGCTGTAGAGAACGAGACAGGCCTAAGAATAAGAGTTGTAGAGATGACTCTCGACTTCAAGAGCTGGATAAGAGCAATACACCCAGTATCCTGGATAGGAAAACACATAATAGATGTAGACTTTGCCGGTCCTGAGCTCGCAGTGACGGTAAGAAAAAACGCATTTGGGGCCTTTGTGGGTCAGAGAGGAATCTACGTAAGACTGCTTGACAGAGTGTTCAGAAGGCTAATAAATGTTGGAATAAGAGCTATGGAGAGCGAAGAGTAAAAGAGAAGATCTACTGATCTTTCCTTTCTCAGGGAAGAAATACGATGTTGCTACTTCCTTGATTTATCTAGAAGTAGTGTAGAGAGATTATGCAAATACCTCAACGTTTGCATGAACCTTCTTGAGGTCCTCTTCAGTCTTGCCAAGTCTCTTCATGAGCTCTGCGATCAGCGCATCAAGAAATATTAGTGTAGTTATCTCAAACAGGGTCCCAAGTGGTGAGAGAGGCTCATGTATTCCTAGGATCTGTCTGGCGAAGTAGTCATTTATTCTTGTGGTCTTGGTTCTTCCAGGTATGAATACTACTAGATCTGCGATTCGTGCAAGTGGTGAGTCTTTGTAACTCGTTATTGCTACTACGTATGCTCCAACCTTCTTTGCTGCGTCTGCTGCCGTGACCGTCACCGTGGTTGTTCCGCTACCTGATATTGCCACGACTATGTCGCCTGGCTCTACGCTTGGTGTTATTGTCTCTCCAAGTACGTATGCTCTAAATCCTAGATGGACTAGCCTCATGGCAAATGCTTTTCCAACAAGTCCAGACCTGCCTACACCTACGACAAAGACCTTGCTTCCTCTCCTGTACGCCTCTATGAGCATGCTTACAAGTTTTGAGACTGCGTCTAACTCGAGGACATCAAGTGCGGATCTTGCAAATGTTGTTATCTCCAGGTAAGCTGATCTGAATGTTTCAAGTTCGCTCATTACCGTTGTTCCCTCGTTCGTTGTGTGTTGATCTCCGTTTAAACTTTTAGACAAGTGATCTCGCGATATTAGCGCTAGAGACTCTAGCTAGGTTCTTCATGTGGTGTGGAGTGTGAGAAGCTGCAGGGATAGAACGTGTCTTTTTACGCTTAGATATGTTGAATTCTAGTCAAGCCGTAGACAGTTCCTCCCTGTAGAGTGACCGATCCGAGAAGAATACCTCAACCTCTCTTGCTCTCAGTCTCCGTGCTATGTGGATAAATGCTAGCACTGGGTTCGACTTTGCGCCACAGGTGTAGACATCGACTGTCGCGTAGGCGTGTTCTGGCCAGGTAT
>JALWFJ010000055.1 GCA_027036495.1 Thermoproteales archaeon | reverse complement strand
TGAACTTCTCTACACCTATTCCACCAATAGCCACACCTATACCCTCAGTTATTGACCCAGTCTTCTCGCCCTCTAGCTTGAGTGCAGCATCCACGGTAAGTATTACCTTGGGTCTCACTCCACATCTCTCTATGAGGTACACTATGGCGTCGTCCAGTCTTCCGACGGAGGAGCCGGGTCCAGCTGCCTTGATCACGTATACTGTTCTTCCCTTATAGCTGCACTTTGCAATGTGGGTGTTCTCTACAGAGTGCTTTATCTCTGTAGCTTCTTCGCACTTCTCGCGTAGGAACCTGTACGCTACAAGGGGTCCAACGCTGTCGCCTATAGGTTGACCTTTTGAGAATGCTTGAACTGCTCCACTTAATGCGTTGACGTACTCCTTTATCTGAGGCATTGCTATGTAGAGCTGTGCCAGAATGTACGGATTCTTGTACTTCATGGCTAGCCTATAATAGTGGACCACAATTTTGTACAGGTAGTTTAGTGTTCTAAGTGCCTCAATGCTGCTAGCGATGTTCTGCACTATGTGTCTCTCTGCAGGTACAATTTTCCTTATAGACTCCTCTAGCCTCTTATCATGAAGAGTTATTATATGTTTTAGTTTTGATACGAGACCCTGTGTCTCTAACGTTGAAGGTGTTATTATTACATGTTCTATAAGCTCTTTGACCTTGTTTTCTAACTCTTGTTTCCTGGTTAGCGACTTCTTGTCTCTAAGCGAGCGCTCTAGCGATGATATCACATTGAATATGCCTTGATGAATAGCTCTTCCCATATACGCAATTAGGTTACTCACTGTACCCGAGAGTCTCAAGAGCTGTAAGTATTCTCCAAAGAACAGTGGAAGTACAAAGAAGAACAATAAGAAGAGAATCATCCACAATATGTTGGAGTAGCTGGAGTAGCCTGTTGAGGCATGTCCAGCTGGCTGAAATGCCACAATGTAGGGATTAGACATTGTACTTTCTCTCTAAATACGCCTGCATTTAAATGTAAAAGATAGGAGAACATTGAGGGCAATGCTTTAACTACCCGCTCATACTTGTTGACCTATGAAGTACAGGTTGATGGACATACTTGCCTGTCCCTACGATAAGAAGTTTCCGCTTAAACTAATTGTTCTAGAGGAGAAAGTATACCCAGAAAGAAAGTATGAGTGGGACAAGAAGCCATTTTGTGAGGAGTACTGCGGCCTGCTTGGCAAGCCCGTCAAAGAAGTTGGCGATTCTGCTCCCTGTGAGGATTGCATAAAGAGAGAGATAGTCACGGGGATACTCTACTGTCCTGAATGTAGACGCTGGTACCCAATAAAAGAGGAAATACCAATATTGCTTCCCGACGAGCTTAGAAGTGCTAAGGAGGACATTGAATTTCTACAGAACGTTAAAGATAAGCTTCTCCAGGTTGAGCCTGAGCTTGGAGATAAAATACTCAAGGAGGGAAAACCTTTCAACCTCTCTACTCACTCGTCAAAGTAGAGTTCTCAGAGGACTCGCTTGACATAAGTCTGAATTTCATAAGATCTAGCTCTAGAGCCTCAATAAAGGTCTCAAACTTCTTTCTTAATATTCTGAACGCTTCCTCAATAAGATCTCTTAAAGGCATGTTTCCGAAAGACTCTACCCAGAACACATACTTATCCTTCTCCCAATCCACCATAATGGAACCTCCGCATACATGTTCACAGGTCTTCCATCTGTTGAATGTGCAGTTCTCTGAATGTATCTTAATTCCCTCATTGCTCCACTCTACTCCTTCAGGGCAGATCTCTTTACATAGCTCATAGCATCTTCTGTCTACAGGGTTCACAACCGTGACTTTAGGATAGTAGTAATATGACGCTAGACATGCCTGCCATTTTGCGTGTTCACGTGCCCTACCAAGCCTTGCAACTGCCTCAAGAACTATTCTCTGACCTTTGCTAAGCTTGACTATGGGTATGTCAGGGTAAACTGGCTCTGTTCCAGGTTTCTCGCTCACTAGATCTCTACTATACACAATCGTTGGCTCTTTCGCCTCTACCTGAAGGTACAGCTTCACTGAGCACTGAGCTGGGTCCACTAGACCCTCCTCGCACTCCTCTATCTTTGGAAACTCCTTTAGGTTAGTTCTCAGCGGGATTAGTGCCAGTCTATGCGCTAATACCTCGTCAAACATGACCGAGGTGTTGTCGAGTATTATGACCTCATCTATAGCAAGCACCGGCACATCTACTAGCAAAACTCTCCTGAGCGCATTAACCAACGGCGGTGGCAAGCCCTCAATTACGAACTTCACATACGTCTCTGATTTCTCAAGAATACTCACCTCGACCATATCCAGGGAACCCAGCTAAATTGTTAAGTAAGGAAAGATATATGTTGTCTCTCGTATCGTGGACTATCTACGTCTCTGCTGTGCTTGCTGTCTTAGGAGCTTTCTCTGCTGCTTTCTTATCCACGTCTGCTTTCTTGGGTCACGTCTAAACTTGATCATGCTCACAAAACATCTCCTGCTGCAGAATCGCAGTATAGTTCCATCATTCTTAACAAACATTAGTCCATATCCGGGGGGAATTAGCTCTCCACAGAATGCACATTTGTAGATTCTCATCTCGCTAGGAGCTGTGATGGTCTACCTTTAAATCTTCCTCTCTATGTCTCACCGCTAGTCACTGTATAAGGTTGTTGAAGCTAATATGAAGCTTTTTAGAGTCGTTTACCAAGGGTTTTTATGCGAGACTTACAAGTTTTTGCAACGTAGCTCATGAAGGTTGCAGTCATGTCAACATTCCCTCCAGCAAAGTGTGGTATAGCAGAGTACACTTATGATCTAGTTACTTCGATCATGTCGGTTTCTAATAAAATTGATTTTATAATATTTAGAATGATGACTCCGGAGGGAGCATCTAGTGAGAGTTATCCGTTGCCTAGATATGCAGAAATTGTGGATGTTGGAGATACTTTACACCCAAATTACAAGAAGGTCATTGATACGTTATCTAATGAAGGTAAGGTTGATATCTTACATATACAACATGAGTTTAGTCTTCATAGAGATAATGAGAAGTTTGTTAGCTTCTTGAAGGAAGTAAAGAGACTATGTAATACTCTAGTTATAACCCTTCACACAGTTAGACATGCTCTACACTATCCAGGAATTGACGAGTTTCAAAGAAAGGTGTGTGATATAGCTGATGTCGTTATCGTTCACAGTATTCTTCAAGAGAATGAGCTGCTACTGCAGGGCGTTGATCCCAGCAAGATAGTAAGAATCCCTCATGGGACCAGGATTGTCGAGAGAAGAGTTAGCAAGCTTGATGCTGCCCATGAGCTAGGTTTAGAGGACCTTGTTAACAAGAATGTGTTGCTCTTTCAGGGCTTTCTGAGAAGAGACAAAGGTCTACATCTACTAATAAACTCACTTAACATACTGATAAGCGAGCTTAAGAGGCATGATGTTGTTCTGCTGATTGCCGGTCAACTGCAGGGAGTTGAGGAAAATAGGCCTTACGTTGAGCAAGTGTTTAGAGACGTAAGTCCTAACCTAGCTAAACATATGGTGATAGTAAACAAATATCTTAGTAGAAAAGAAATAGACCTGTTCTATGCTATAGCTGACGTAATACTATTCCCATATGTTGATGTGCGAGGCGATATAGGCGTTAGTGGAGCTCTTCACTGGGCTATGGGAAGTTTCAAGCCACTAGTATGCTCGCGTGTCCCAAGACTAGTAGAGTTTTACGAACTAGCTCCAAGATTGACTTTTCCACCACACAATGCTGAATCACTTGCTGCAAAAGTAAACTTAGTCCTGGAAAACTACGATGAGGCACTTCAGTATCTAAATCCAGTGTTTAACTATGCTGTAGAGACAAGCTGGATAAATATTGCTAAGATATATGCAGAGCTTTACCGTGGAGAAAAGCCATACATGATAGATGTACATATGTTCAAGCTTAGACGTCGAGAGAGAGTTGAAGAACTTCCAGCGCTACCCACTCTTGCTAGAAAGTGAGCTAGACTCTCTCTAGCCTAGCTATATATCAACTACATACTGAACCATCCACACACCGTTATCAAGCTGCTTAATCTCCATCATGTGGTAAGTCATTGCCTTGATGATGGTACCCTTGAACCCGTGTTTCCTCTTATCATAATGCTCTCCGAGGATAGTAGCCTTAAGGACATACTCATCATCCCTCTTCTCTATTGTTAAGCGCTCAATTTTGCCTAATGCAAAGTTCTCAGCATCTAGCCTGTATAAAAGCTCATCTATCCAGTTAAAGAGAAGCTGCTCAAGGTCTACTCCAGTAACTTCAACATCTATTCTCTCCTTCGTATCAACTCTTGATACATCGTAGATAAAGTTTGCAAAAGCATAAGCAGCATTAATGAAAGCCTCCTCTAGAGTACATCCATAAGCTCTAATTAACACGTCAGCAGTATGATCCGCATATTCGAAGGGTTTCTCTATCCTACAGACAGTTTCGTCTTTACTCATTCTAGAGACTGCAAGTAGCACCAAAATATTAACTATTTAGGCACGTGTAAACAGTCAGCTATGCGAGCCATCATCACCCTATCAGAGACAGGGACAATCATCACAATAGGTTTCTACTACTACGCGAAAGAATCTCATTAAGGATTCTTGTCACGCTCTCGGTTTCTCTGAAGAATAGACAGTTCAAATGTAAGGCAAAGATGTAGCTTGGTGGGCCCGCCGGGATTTGAACCCGGGACCTACGGGTCTGGAGCCCGCCGCTCTACCTTGCTGAGCTACGGGCCCTCTTCTTCCTCTTGTAAGCTCTGCTTGAGGGTTTTTAAAGGTTATACTTTACGGGAAGGGTTCAAGCATTGATCTGGGACTTAGTCAATGATTGACTTGAGTATCTGCCATGATGGCGAAGTCACTATAGGATTAGTTGTAGAATTAGTGGTGCTTCATTGTGGTAGTCTTGGGTTCCTGATAACGACCTTACTAGATGGTCTTTGAAGTTGCGCTTAAAAGGGTTACTATCTGAATGTTGCGATATGGTATTTGTTAAGTCTCCTAACGCTGATCTGGCCTCTGAGGTCAGAGAGTTCAAGACTGTTGATATCGTGAAAAGGCTTGGCGTTTTATCTCCTGAACATGTTCACTTAAAGAACTATCCTATCCCTCGACCTGTCTCTATATTTAACGCATCCTGTCTCGTGGATCAAAATAGTAGGGTTCTGTACCTCTACTCTAGAATAATTGTTGGGTACTACATGTACGTCAGTGCTATAGCTCTTGTAGAGATACCTCTTGAAGACGTTCTAAGTGGGGTTGTGAGCTTTAGTCATTATCCAGCAACCATTGTTGTCTATCCATCAACTAGATATGATATCTGGGGTACAGAGGATCCTCGAGTACAAGAGGTTAGCGGTAAGGTGTGCATGATCTATGCTGGAAGAACCATAAACTACTTTAATCCTGTTGTCAGAAGAGAGCGAACTCTACCGGTAATTGCGGTGAGCACAGATAACAGGAGATTTGCTAAGACTGGAGCTATAGTCCTCAAGAGAGGTCTTAGAGAGCTCACAATTAGCGACAAGGATGCAGTGCTGCTTGATGTTGGCGAGCCGGAGTGGATATACGTGCTCCATAGACCTCACCTGATGAACGAGGTTCACTACCTAGCTGCAAGTAAAGTGTCACGTTCAATATTAGACCAGAGAGGCAGTGTCACGGAGTTTGAAGTCGTAGATACAAAAGTGATAATGGAACCTGCACGATTTGAGTATAAACTTGGGTGGGCCACCCCACCTGTAGAGCTTAGACAAAATGAGTACCTAGTTCTGATACACGGAGTAGACAGAGAGATGGAGGGATACAGAGCATTCGCAGCTATGCTCAGATACGACAAAGATATAGGACTCAGAGTAGTCTCAGTAACTCCTTACTACATACTTGAGCCGAAGATGGTGTACGAGCTGTATGGTGATAGACCATTTGTGGTGTTTCCATGCGGAGTGGCTAGAGTGAACAAGAACGAGCTTCTCACCGTATATGGTGCTGCAGATTTCTTTGTCGGCTTTGGGTTAATGAACCTTGACGAGGTTCTCTCACTGTTAGACAAAGGTAGACTTGAATAGATATTCTTGAAAACTTTTTACCATCGCTAGAAAGCCTACTTCTTGATAGATAATGGGTACTCTAATGAGGGCTGCGCAAGAAGGTAGAGTTACAGAAGAGATAAAGTTAGTCGCAGAAAGAGAGGGGATATCTCCTGAGAAACTACGCGACAGAATTGCAAGTGGAAGAGCAGTAATATTGCGAAACCTCGTTCATGAGAGCGTTGAGCCTCGTGCAGTAGGTCAAGGTCTCTCGACTAAGGTCAACGCAAATGTTGGGACAAGTATGAGTGTATGTGACATAAACATGGAGATAGAGAAGGTAAAGACAGCAATTAAATACGGTGCTGACACGATAATGGACCTATCAACAGGAGGAGATCTTGACCAGATAAGAAGAACCCTACTGAGGGTGGCAGAGAAGATACCCTTTGGTACAGTGCCCGTGTATCAAGTATTCATTGAGGCCTACAGGAGACATAAGTCGGGAGTTGAGTTCACAGTTGATGACTTGCTGAACACAGTAGAGAAACACTTGAAGGATGGGGTAGACTTCATGACAATACATGCAGGAGTAACAAAGGAACTAGTCGAACACTTACTGAGATCCGAGAGAGTTGTGCCGATCGTGAGTAGAGGAGGAGAATTCATCATAGCATGGATGTTGATGCACAATGAGGAGAATCCCTACTACAAGTACTTCGACAACATCCTTGAGTTATTCGCACAGTACGATGCTACTATAAGTCTAGGAAGCACGTTCAGACCTGGATCAATATTAGATGCACATGACGATCTTCAAGTTGGCGAGCTTCTAGTCATAGCAAGGTTAGTAAAGAGAACTAGAAAGCATGGCGTACAGACCATAGTTGAAGGACCTGGGCACGTCCCATTGAACGAGATTGTGTGGGACATTAAGCTAATGAAGAAGCTCACTAAGGGTGCTCCATACTACGTCCTGGGACCATTACCAACGGATGTAGCTGCACCTTATGACCACATAGCAGCAGCCATAGGTGCGGCAATAGCAGCAGCGGCAGGCGCAGATCTCTTATGTTATCTGACGCCAGCAGAACACCTTAGTTTACCAACACCAGAGCAAGTCAAGGAGGGATTAATAGCGCACAGGATTGCAGCATACATCGCAGATATAGTCAAGCTAGGTCCAGAGAGAGCAGCAAAAAGGGACTACATAGTGAGTAAGTTAAGGTCGGAACTCAAGATAAGTGAGACCGTGAGATACTTGCTCTATCCAGAAGATGCTCTTAAGGTACTTACACAGTTCGGAAAAGTTGAAGAGGGACCCTGTGCAATGTGTGGTCCATTCTGCCCAATACTACAGTTCAGACTAAGCAAGAGACTAGAGGAGAGAAAAGAGTAGGAGAGCTCAGAAGTATAGACTTTAACTCTTTTTAAAGTCGCATATCTTCAGCGCTCGGTGTATCGCTCATCGCTCGCTTGGGGGGCAAGTATCATCATCTCAAGCTAAGACCTCTTGAGACCTAATAAGCTCTTGTTGGAAAGCTCTCCCTTGCTTTAAGCACCAAGAACGATGTTGCGGAGAGTATGAAAGCTATCAGTGTTATGGAATATACCACGATTACCACGCTTATAAAGGTGTACATGTAATGCATGATTATTGTTTGAGAGGGAGTTAGGTAGTGTGCTGCACTTGTAAACATGTAGTAGAATGTTGCTGAGAATCCTACTATTGCTGCTATTATGGCTATTATGTGAAGTATACCAGCAACCTTAAACAGTTTCACTCCGGTCCTTGATCCAGCTGTAAAGTGCGATATTATGTGCAGTATCAAGGTAACGAAGAATAGTGCAGCTAGGGCTAAGGAGAGAGTCATAAGTGTTGCGAGAGCTCCAAAAGAGTAGGTAGCTGTTGGAAACAGCGCACGTCTAAGTGCAATCGTGTGTTGAACATATATTGTATATTTCCAAACTACTATCTGCAGTATAGACACTATGAGGAATAAAATTCCTGTTGCAATCATTACTCCACTCTTGACGTATCTCCCAAGTATGATCCATGCAATTCCTATCAGTATTATTCCTATCAAGCTGAGCACTAAAGCTACAGTGGATGTTGAAGATAGCATAAGGAGTGGCTGCATTCCCTGAGGAAGCATAAGTGCCCTGCTCATGCTCGTCATGGTCACTATTCCTACTATCTGCGTGATTGCTAGCAGTATGTACCCTATGCCTCCAATTGCTCTGAGCAGTGTGCTCACGATGTCCTATCTTTGTACTGCGTGATTATTTAAAGTAACTCTTAGACTAGGAAGCTTCTTCTCTGTAGAGCCATGTTAGGCGATTTCTTTTACTCTTGGAGAGCTTCTCTAAGACTTATCATGTATTTCCCGAGCTTACCTCCGTAATTTGCTCCTGATACCCCTAACACGCCTTCATGCTTAGCTAGTTCGTTAACACACTCTTTCACTGCCTTGAGTATGTGTTCTCTAGATATTCCATTTATGACTATCTCATATATTGAGTTAACTGTCTTGGGAACCTTTGAGTTAGGTAGTTTCTCTCTGAGACTTGGACAGTAATAGTAGTTTGTGGGTGGACCAACTGGTGGATAGTTTTCTGGAAGAGAACCGGATGGACAGGCACCAAAGGGCGTGATCACGCCTTCAACGCTGTATAGTCTCTTCACAGCTTCTCTGCACGCTTCTCTACATGATTGTACATCTCTGCAGAAGACCCAGACCGCTGCACCACATATGCCGATTCCATAATACAGGTATCTCTCTATCATGAAGTCAAAGCCGCTCATCAGTGGCACAACTATCATATCTCTACCCCACTTATGTTCGATCCACTCATATCCTCCACCACACTTACCAACAAGCTCATATGTGTCTACTCTTCCAGATGCGTTTTCAGGAGGTAGCCAGTTAAACACGCGTGAGGTACCTCCAGAGCAGGAAAGTATGTCTTGTCTTATCCTTATCGACACCTCGTACCAGAACTTCTCAACCTGTCTCTCAAGGGGCTTGTCATCTCTATAGCTCCACCAGTACTGTATTATTACTCCCTCTCTTCCATCAGGCGAGATCTCTCGTGATAAAAACATCTCCGTACCTGCCTCAAGTCTTCCAACAACGACTGCAGGTGTTGCTGTTGCTCGATACGCGATCCATCTAAGCTCATCATCCTCGAGCCAGGGACTATACCTGTCTTCTGGACGTATACCACGTTCAGCGGTCACGAGAATCCTGAAATATATTCCCTTAAACGCCTCCATGAACGTGTCCTCTATCTCTATTCCACGATAGGTGAACGATCTCTTGAAGAGACCTCGTGACATGGCGCTAATCTGTAGTATATCTCTAAGGTTTTTATTTTGGTTCAGGGAAGATCTCTCAAAGGTACGTCAGCTTCTACGTAGTTGAAAGTATCGTGAGAGGTGATTAGCATGAGGTGGAGTGTGCTTGCTGCACTGTCTGCAGGTGCTCTCTGGGGACTAACATATCCTCTTGCTGAGGCAGCTCTGAGCATATCAGGTAGCTATTTAGCGTTTTCTGCAGAACTATACTCTATCACTGCGGTCATAGGTATACTACACGTACTTGTAAAATATAGAACTAGGTTTGCCTGTGTACTAACAATTAACAAGCTCGTGCTTTCTCTCATACTTGCACTGCTCAACATAGCCTCAATCTACCTCTTCTACGTTGGTATTCACTACACGGACGCTGCTACACTGGCATTCATAGCACAGCTCTATCCTGTATTTACCATGGTGATAGATCATGTACTTGAAGGTACAAGAATAAGATACAGCGATATAATCTCTGTAGCAATGTATACTACAGGACTTGTCCTCTTAAGCGAGCTAGGGAGACTCAATGTAAGAGCACTACTTGCCGGTCTGGGAATAGCGCTAATCTATGTACTGTACATAGTGCTGTACAACAAGCTCTGTAACTCGTCAGAGAGCTACCTTGAAGTAAACACTCCCATACTCGTGTTCACTGCACTGATATCGTGGATCCTGATGATAGTAAGTGGGCATGTAGAGGTAACATCACTGAGGGCCACAGAGCTGATACTTGCGCTAGCTGGAATAAGTTACCTGTGCTATGTGCTAGAGGCAGTATCACATAGAGACTTACCTCCAAGCATAGTGGCATTTGCACTTGCACTAGAGCCAGTAGTTGCGGCACTCACTGAGCTGCTTCAGGGAGTCACAATGCCTCCCATTAAGATACTCGGAGCAGTCCTCATGATCGCAGCAACACTCACTGCATGTAGTGCTGGAGGTAGCCATGGAGAAAGAACTACTATAAGGACAGAAACGTCAAGCATAGTAATAGACATCATGAGCACGCCTCTAGACAGGATAAGAAGGGCTTACGAGAAGATGCTAGGACTATTCTACAGGTTGGAAGACGAGATTACCGGGATCTTTGTTGCACTTCTCTGTAGAGAAAACTACATACTCATTGGACCTCCAGGGACGGGGAAAACAACCCTCATATATACCCTCTCCAAGCTGCTAAACGCAAGATGGTTTTACAGACAACTCACAAAGTTTACAGACCTGGAGGAACTTCTGGGCCCGATAGACATAGCAGAGCTACTCAGAGGAAGAGTAGTCAGAATATATGCAAACTCCATAGTTGAGGCAGACTTAGCTCTCCTCGACGAGATATTTAACGCCTCAAGTGCTATACTAAACACACTGTTGTCGATACTAAATGAGAGAGTTGTCTATGATGGAGACAAGGTAGTGCCAGTCAAGACCTGGACAGTATACGCCTCGTCAAACAGGGTTCCCGAAGAGGAGGAGCTACAGGCACTCTATGACAGATTCCCCCTGAGGTCGTTTCTCGGATACGTATCTCCTGAAGAGACTGAACCACTAATAGTGAAGGGGTGGATTCTCAGAAGAGAATTAGACAGAATTGAGCCCGTAGCAACAATGAGCGACGTCAAGAAGTGTCACGAAGACATAACAAGTATTGTGTACAGTAACCTCAATACCCTAGTCAAACATGTATCGCCGGTAATTGCGGCATTCTCCGAGCATGTGACTATAAGCAACAGAACCAGAGTGAAGGCAGTGATGTATGTCGTATCATACATAGCACTAACAACCGGATCACTCAATACTGTCGACCCCTCAATTCTCAGAGTAGCAACAGTAAAGATAGCAAAATACCTAGTGAACACCAAGGAGCAGCTAGCTGAGTACTACACATTCATGAAAGCCTACCTTCCAGAGGAGTTTGTACAAATTTACGAGC
>JALWFJ010000054.1 GCA_027036495.1 Thermoproteales archaeon | reverse complement strand
TGCTGTTGTCTCTACTGGCTTCTCTGTTGGTTTTACTTTTACTTCATACTTCTTTCCTATTAACATTAGTCTTGATAGGAATGCCATAAGTTGGACCTCCTCGTCGGCTCCTTCGGTTAGTCTATAGTCTATATCTGCAGCTAGCTCAAATAGTTCGGACTTTGCCTCATCTGGCATCTCTATGGTGCCCTTGATGATTTCTCTCTGGACTATTCTCAACACATCTTTCCCGCTGATGCCATACTCGTACATTGCTTGTCTGAGCTTTTCTCTAGCCTTCAGTATGTTTCCTGTAAAGGCTGCTGCAACTATGTCTATGATCTCTCTAGGCTCGATGTATCCCACGGTTCTATACACTACCTCTGCTGTGACCTTCTTCGACAGCGCAGACGCTGCTTGTAGTATGTTTATTGCTTTTCTCATGTCTCCTTGGCTTATTTCCCATATTGCTTCAAGTCCATCATCAGTAACCTCAACACCCTCACTTGAGGCAATTTCTCTCAGTCTACTAAATACTGCATCTCGTGGAAGAGGAGAGAACCTGAACATTGCACATCTGGACTGGATGGGATCAATGATCCTAGACACGTAGTTTGCTATCAGTATGAATCTCGCATTTGCTGCGTACATCTCCATGAGTCTTCTGAGTGCTTGCTGTGCATCGCTAGTCATGTTATCAGCCTCATCAAGAATTATCAGCTTGAAGGGTGCTCCACCCATTGGTGCAGTTCTTGCGAACTCCTTGACCCTCTCTCTTATCACTGAGATTCCTCTCTCATCGCTTGCGTTGAGCTCTAGGACGTTTTCTCTCCAGTGTTCTCCATAGAGCTCATGAGCAATAGCTAAAGCCATGGTAGTCTTACCAACACCAGGAGGACCATAAAACAACAAATGAGGAAGATTTCCTGTCTTTAGGAACTCCTTGATCCTCCTCTTGACCTCGTCTTGATCAATTATGTCATCAATCCTCCTAGGACGATACTTCTCAACCCAGAGCAGTGTCTCGAGGCCTCTCTCAGACATCACCAAGGTCTACCTCCGGGAGGCTTAAATGTTTGGTAGGTCAGCAGAGGCCGCTCTCCTCACAAGCTCGGTTCCCGTAGTGTCATCACTCGACTGATCTAAGCTCGATGTTCACTCTTCTACCCTCCTCCAAGCTCACGACGGCGTATCTCCCCCACAGAAGTGCACCAACATTAACCGAGATTGTGCTGTTGAGCTTCTCAACTCCCTGAGCCTCATGTATGTGACCACACAGATGTAGTAGCGGTAGATATTTCTCTATAAATGCTCTCACGCTTATGCTTCCAACATGGAGCCCAGTCTTGGTTAAGTCCAGCCCAGTCTCATGAGGTGGTGCGTGCGTCATAACCACCAGTCTTTCACTTACCTCATCTCTCGACAGTGCACCCTTGCTTATGGCGTCATGTAGTGCCCTCTCGAGTGCAGGACCTATCTCGGCGTCTGGATACTCTAGAGGCGTATTGAAAGGTGTTGGGTTCGAGCCTCCAAATCCAATGAACACGATCTCGTCAATCTTGTAGAATCTGCCGTGGATGTTGACTGTGTTCTTCACTCCTAGGTCCTGCGTCACATCTGGTGGATCACAGTTACCTGGAATGTACAGTGTGAAGGTCTGACTTGAAAGCTCCTCAAGTATGTCTATCACGACGTCAACTCTAGGTTTTCCAAACTCCACGAAGTCCCCCAGCACGACTGTCAGCTCTCGCTCAATGTTTCTGAGCTTTCTCACGTTCTCGATGTTGCCATGTATGTCGCTCACTGCAAGTATCCTCATTGAGTTCTCATAGAGGTTGAGCCTAGGTTTATCTAGATTATATCTGAGAGGTTCACCTATTGTGAGACGCTAACTCTATTTAAAGGAACCTAGATTAGGAGTACTTGAAAGATCATGGCTCCACAGCCACTTATAGAGATAAAGATAAAGAAGATAGAGAAGGACCCGCGAAACACTCTCGTAATTGCCTGTCCTGAGCCAAGTCTGGCATCAGTTGTTGCGATTGAGTACATAATAGACATACTGAAGATGGAGGAGATTGGCGCAGTCAGGATAAGAGGACTGCCACCAGTGGTTGCTGCAATAAACGGCGAGGCAAAACTCCCATACAGGCTCTTCTACAGGAAGGATCTAGGTCTAGTGACCATCAGGCAACACGTGCCCATACCGCCAGAGGTCTACTATGAGTTCATTAACAGGATACTAGACTGGGCAGAAGAGAACAACATCAGGAGAGTCGTCTGTCTTACTGCAATACCTGCACTCTCTGAGAAGGAGAGTGACGTAGTCTACTTCGTCACCGAAGAGTATCACGTGGATGAGTTCAAGTCACTAGGATTTGAGCCGATAAGAGATGCAATAATAACTGGAGCAGAGGCAATATTCCTGGATGCTGTCCTCTCGAGAAGCATAGCTGGAGCACTAATAATGGCAGAGTCGAAGGTTCTAACAGCAATAAAGAAGCTTATTGAGTCTGGCAGAGTGACCTCACATAGAGACGTTATGCTCATACTGAACCAGACCGTTGGACAGCTAGGACCAGACGTCACAGCTGCACTGAAACTCGTGAAGGCAATATCCAAGATAATAAACTACGACATACCTGTAGATAGACTAGCAGAGCATGCTACAAGGTACTCATCACTCATAGAGAAGAACCTGGAGATGTACCTTAAGCCTCCACGAGAGACGACACACATACCACTAGTGTACTAGTGACGTCAACATCGTAGAGTCTCAGAGAGGACAGAGAGGATCCTTGACATCAAACCTAGAGTATTTCTGAAAGGACCTAGCATAACACCCGCCACGACACTGCTCAATAAGGCTACAGCTGACACACTCTTGAGGTAATCTACTATGTGCCTCGACGACAACACTGCTAGAGAAGTACTCAGTCACGAGATCACTAAGACGCGCATTAGGGCACCAGCGACAGACGACAACGCCAGTCACGTCACAGAGCAACAAGTTCCCTCCTGGAGAGATATCGATTATTCTTCTACCTCTACATCTGCCTGCTCTTATTCTGTTACTACTAGTGTAAGCTCTCAGACAAGGTAGACACCACATGTTAACCGTGAGACTATGCTCCTCAACTGCTCTCTCTAGCAACCTTATAGCCTCTCTAAGCTCACCTGTAGATACGTACACCTCTGTCTCTCTTGCTTTACCGTAAGGCATTACTGGTATCAGGCTTATTGTCTCTGGGTCAAACCTTGCAGCTAGATTTACATACCTGTCTACACTTCCATAGTTCAACCTGGATATTGCCATGACTGTGCCAAAGGGAGCTTTTCTAGAATGAATATACTCTAGAAAAGACACTGTTTTTCTCCAGGTTCCTTCTCCACGAAGCATCTCGTGACTACGCTTATCACCGTCAAGGCTTACATGAAGAAATACCTCCATTGATATAAGCCTACTAATGAGGTCTTCTCTAAGCAGCGTCCCATTAGTTACTATGGAGACATGAACATCATAGTCTCGGAGAATCTTCACGATGCTGATAAGTTCCTCTCTAAGCAACAGAGGTTCTCCGCCAGATATACATACGTGACCGACTCCATACTCGCCTAGCTGTCTAGCAAGAGCAATCTTCTCATCTCTACTGAGCTCTCTCTCACCCAGGTACGTCTTAGCGTAACAGTGTTTGCAGTTGAGGTTACATCTCGCTGTTACTAGCCAG
>JALWFJ010000053.1 GCA_027036495.1 Thermoproteales archaeon | reverse complement strand
AAGACTAGCCAGCCTCCAAATTTAAGGAGTTTTTTGTCTAATCTCACTCGCTGAGGTCTCGGCAACGTTCTCAGCAAGACAGCGCTTCAGCTCATCTACCTCTACTCGCTTCATCGTGACGTAGTTTTCATCCCTGACCGCAGTCTTGTTGATGAACGTTGCACCGTTCTCCTCGAGGATCCTTATCAGGTCAGTCGTTGGGTATACTGTTGCTTTTCTACCACGAAGAAGACCAAGTTTAGCGATGAATGCTGGTGCGGCAGCTGGAGCAATGATGAGTCTATCATTCTTAGCTGCAGCTAATATTATTCTTTCGAGTGTTGAGAGGTCAAGCTTTATCTCTAGGCTTCTTCTCGGAAATCTCTTTCCCGTAACTAGGTAGTACATGCGGTACCCTCCTACGATGCCGACGGCATCATAGTCTGCCCCTAGCTTCTCAAGGTCATACCTGTGCATCTCAATGTACAGGTCATACCTGTGGTTCACGTTCAGGTCTGGTGCAAGAACAGCAACATCGACATCGTTTCTAAGCTCTCTGAGTGCTTGGACAACTCCAGCATACTCACCTTTCCAGCTCAGGTCAAGTACTAGAAGTAGACAGCGCATGTTCTCAGACCCTTCAAGGTTGAGCCTCGGATAAAAATTCTTTATGTGAGGAAGAACGTAGTCCCTCAGGTGGATACAGCTAACACAGCATACGTCATAGTTCTAGACACAGTAGAGGTTCAGGCTAAGAAAAGAGTATTGAGCTACCGTGATAAGACACTTGTCTGTGAGAGTCCTCTTCAGCTGCTACGAGACAAGGTCAACATAGGACTTCTCGTGGTAGCCGCATCAGAGGAGACAAGGATAGAGACCGTCAAGGAGGCTAGAGAGACTCTCAGGAGAGTATTTCAGGACCAGAAGATGCTGCAGATGCTAGACGAGCTCTGGGTTGAGGTAGTCCACCTTAGAGGAAGATCCACAGTCTACATGTCTCTGTACCTCCTAGCGTCACTCCGCAAGCTCATAGAGAAACACGACTACCTCAGTAACATCATAGTGGACCCCACTCTAACACTCTCAGACTTGACCTACGTGTCCGTAATGGAGGGGCTCAGGATAGGGGTTGAGACAGGCCTACTAGATAGACTTACTGTGAAAATACTACTTCTAGACCGCGTCAAGAGAGACCTATACAGGCTAATAGAGCAGGAGCTGCAGAAACACACGTTCTCTCAGATAGACTCTACACTTCTCATCCTCAGACTAGCTGAGCAAGCTCCAGAAATCGAGCCAAGCGACAAACATAGAGTCAAGCTTCTGAAAGGCAAGATAGAGACCCTTCTTGAACGTCTGAAACTTGGACTAGCATTTGAGCTGCTCAGCGAGCTGCCGGAACTTGAATCACTCTATAGAAGAACGCTCAGAGAGCTCAAGGATCAAGTACTGAGATACCTTCTTCAAAGACTTCCAGTGACGAGACTCCTCTCAGAAAGAAGAGAACTGGTTGATCTTGCGAGAAGAGCGATCGACCTAATGCTATGCAAGGACAATGTTGCCCTCGCCGTACTCTTTCTGAGAAACTTGGTCTACCTCTATATCTACTCGCACTGCTGCTACTACAGGTTACTCGAGAAAGAACAATGCAGTGTGAAAACTCTAGAGAGATACATGGACAAGATTGAGCCGTTAAGATATATCGAAGATGAAGACTTCAAGAAGCTTAAACTACTTGCTGAGACCATAGGTAGAACTGGACTAACTTCAGGACTGTGTACAGGAATAACGACAGAGGATCCAAGCCATATTGGCTACACATCGTGTCTAGGAACGCTAGACATTGAAGACGTAGAGAAAACCATAAACAGTGTACTCGATAAGCTCCCAAGCATCGACACGTACAGCCTCTGTGAGAGCTTGATATCCGAGATTAAGTCAAGTAGAAATTCTAAATTTGGTGGGGCCGCCGGGATTTGAACCCGGGTTCACGGGCGCCCCAGGCCCGCTTCAGGTAGGGGTGGGGGCGGCCTGAAAGTGAAGGCTACCTCGCTGTTATAAGGCTTACTGTATACCTGCTTGAGCTAACACTCGCTACGTCATTTGCTGAGTATAAGCTCGGCGATAACGATGCTGCTGTGCTTGCTCTGTAAACTAGACGTCAAGTCTTTGCTATGATGCTCAGTAAAGGCTATTTCTTCGGATACGTCTCGAGAGAGATTCTTAACGAGATACATGTATCCAGATCTACATGAACATAATAATAGCAACTTATCATATCCTCTCTCGTAAGCTTCAGCTAATATATTAGTAAGCCTCTTAATGAACACTTTGAAGCCATTTCTATCTAAGACCCTAAGATTGTACTTGAAAAACAGCATGTCTCTATCTAGGCCAACGTCTTCTGGAAATAGAAACCTTGCTTTAAGCAGCACAAGCTCATTGTTTCTTAAGAAATTACAGTATTTGTATAGTCCTCTTGTTCTTGCAGCAAGATATAATAACAATTTGAGTACCTTTCCTAAAGTACTGGGTGTGTTTCTGAGATAGATCTCCTTAAACTGAAAATAGCTAGGTGCGCATGCCCTAAAGCTGTCTAGTCTATCTTTAACTAGTCTCTTAAGATATAGTAATCGTTCCTTTACGTATCTGCACCTACGTGATCCCTGGGTCCACTCCTCGTGCCTAGGCGTAGGCACCAAGACACGCACCAACCTAGCTCTGACTGCTGCTCTGGCAAAAAACTCTGTGTCTTCTCCATGATTTAGATCACGCCATCCTCCAATCCTTAATGCAGATATACGCGTTGTAAATCCGAAGGGCATATATACCGTATAGTCATCTGCGTTTTCAATATAGTACTCTATGAGCTTAGAAGCGTAGCTCTTTAATTCCATGTCAAAATCAATGTACATCACATAATAACCACTGGAGAGTCTCAATGCGAGATTTCTACCTTTTCCTCTTGAGCATCTTTTACGTATCACTTTTATTGGAAAGGTTTTCATTAACTTAGATAAGATCTCGTATGTACCATCTGTGGAGTAGTTATCTGTTACAACAATCTCCCAAGGTACACCTATTGTGTTCATTACTCTTTGAATAGAGAGAACACAGCTAACTACTGTTCTCGCATTATTGTACACTGTTCCGTAGACAGAAACTAAAGGTTTCATGAGTTTCAAGTTAGCAAGTAGAGGTGAGTCATTAGTTTGTGCTGCACACAGTAGACAGCGGTTAGCTGTTTTGCACATTTGTGTGAGAGGAGGCCGCCCCCACCCCTATATCCTAGCCAGGCTAGACTACGGCCCCACCTTGTCACAGCTTTGTCTTGTTCACGGCTTTATAAGTCTTTGTAGTTCCTGTTCTCATGGTGTCTGACGTCGTTTTTAAGTAGCCTCTGGATGTGTCTGTTATGCATAGAGTATCTGAGCTTAGGCCAGAGACTCGGCTTGCTCTCTTGCTGTTAGAGGAGGTTGCGCTTAGGGGAGGGTCTGCTAAGCTCAGGTTTCTTAAGACATATAGATACCTTGTCTTCTGGCTGGGGCGAGACTATGCATGTTACTTCATTGAGAGGCTGAGAGAGGGAGGCTACATAGATGTTGAGGGTGAGAAAGTCAGGTTGAGGGTACAGGTGTCTCCGTCTCTGTCCTACAGTAGGCTTGTTAAGCTTGCTGAGGAGACTGTTAAGGAGCTATATGTGACTGGTAGTAGGCTGCCTAGGTCGAGGCATGAGTAGACCCTTATTAGCACCTTGCTGGCATGTAGTGTCGTTATGTCGTATCCAAGACTCTTC
>JALWFJ010000052.1 GCA_027036495.1 Thermoproteales archaeon | reverse complement strand
GACATTGCTGTGGTTGTTCCGGCAGGTATTGACTCGCCAATCACTAGGAACCTGCTTAGTCTTGCAAGTTCTCTTCCAAGCTTCTCGCTGTTTGCTATTATCCTCTTCACGACGTCTCTGCTCAGTGTTTGTCCTGTTCTGATGTCTCTGCCAGGTTCTCCACAGAGATCAACATATGGTACAGCTCTAGGCTTGACTCTAGCTCCAGAGACTACCGTGATCACAGGAATGTCAAGCATCTTCACACATGCACGCGATATTAGTGCTGGTGTTGGCTTGCCGTCTGGAGTCATTGGAGGAACAGGAATGACGTCACACTTGCCATTGACTAGGTACTCAGCATCAGCTGCAGGTGTGTAGTGTGTGAGTTCTGGCGATGCACCCGCCACGGTGATTCCAGGTATGAGGCTGGTGTCTGTTGTCCCGAGAACGAGGACGAAGAGGGGGATCGACTCGGATAGCTCACGTATGTACTCACTCGTGACCTTGCCGAGCCTCTTGACCATGTGTCTAGACGTGGAGAGCACACTTTTTAAAGAGATAGCTCAATGAGCACCGTATGTTTAAGTGTAGACTCTGTGGAAAGACCTGTGAGAGCTTCAGTGAGTTTCTGTTTCACGTGAAGAGAGAATGTAAGAACTTTCCACATACAAGAAGATGCCCTGTGTGCGGTACAAGGTTCAGGTCAGATCACTTGCTTAAGCTACATATAGTGAACCTGGCTCTGGTCGATGCGCAGCATAGAAATTACATTCTGGCACCAGCCTAGGTCTCCTCTGCGTTGCTGGGTCTCCCTACCGGGAACATGAGCACAGGTATCTCATCAACACAGTCTATCTCCAGGAGCTCGCAAAGCTCATCGTCGTAGAACGCACCTACTGCACAGGTACCTAGTCCAAGAGCCTCACATGCAAGGTATAGATTCTCTCCAGCAAATCCAGCATCAAGCATTGCGTAGCGGTAAGCTCTATCACCATACTTCCACCTAGTTCTAGCCCAGTACACAGTCATGATCACTGTTGCAGGTGCCTCTCCCACGTGTTCCTGTCCGAGAGCTATGTCTATGAGCCTTCTACTGAAGTCTCCTTCTCGGAGCTTCTCTAGGACGTGATCGACGGGATTGTAGTGATATAGTCCAGGTCTGAGCCCAGCAACGCTGTGTGCAGACAGATATAGCTCTACTGGCTGTAGTGCTCCAGCACTTGGATAAGTCCTGAGAGGGAACCTTGCTAAGCCGTATGCTCCATAGATCCACCTCGAGATGCCGGCCGTGAGGTAGAGCAACGTGGAGATCTCTTCGAGCGTAAGTGGCTCATCTCTGAAACTTCTCCTAGATCTTCTAGATATTATTGCGTCCTCGACAGACAGTCTACGTGCAAATCTTGGAGGAGGAAGAGAGACCACCTCAGCATTAACGTACCGCTTAACAAGTGGCGGCATTGATCCTCGCATTGGAGTGTGCCTGCCTAGTCGTCTACGACTAAGTCTGGCAAGGTACTCATAGGCTAGTCCAGCGTTCTCGCGTGCAAGCTTGATTAGATTGTATATCTCTCTCAGCTCATCCTCACTGAGCTTATCGATAAGATCACGCAGAACCTCTCTTATCATCGAGGTGAAAACTCTGCTAGAAAGGTCTTAAGCCACTATACTCTTGCCTAGACAAGGGGGTCACCATTGTAACAAACTTACCTGCTGAGGCTAAAGCTGCATGGCTCAAGGTAATGGAAGCCAAGACTCCTGAAGAGAAGCTTAAGGCGCTTCAAGAGTTTCTGAGCAAAGTACCAAAGCACAAGGGCACAGAGAACCTAGTTCACTGGGTCAGAAGAAGAATAGCTCAGCTCAGGAGAGAGGTCGAGCTTAGAAAGATCAAGACTCGTTCCCTCAGAGGAGGAGGTGGCAAGAGCATATATGTTGAGAAGGAAGGGGATGTTCAGCTCACGGTAGTTGGACCGCCATCTAGCGGAAAGACAGCACTACTAAGATGCTTGACAAATGCTAGGGTCGAGCCAGATGAGGTGCCTTTTAGTGATGTCGAGCCAGTGCCAGGAATGTTCATTCAGGATGAGGTGTACTTCCAGCTAGTTAAGACTCCGTCAATAACGCTAGACAACTATGACTCAGACCTCAACATCGTTACAGCAACACTCACACGCAATGCAGATGGTGTAATACTGGTCCTAGATGCATCCTGCACAAGTCCAGACCCAGTTAGACAGCTCAAGAGAATACAAGAGATAATGAAGGCACATGGAGTCTACCTGACAAAGCCAAAGTGTCTCGTCAAGATAGAGAAGAGACAACTGCCAGGCATACAGGTCGTGGGCAAACTGATCAATGCAAGTCCCGAAGATGTCAAGAAGCTACTCATAGACTATGGAATACAGGGAGCAGTCATATACATCGATGGAGAAGCAACACTAGAAGACATCGAAGAGGCAATATTTAGAGAATATGTGTACAGACCAAGCATAGTCATACTAAACAAGGTAGATCTCGTAGACTCAGAATACCTGAAATACGTGATAGACGAGTTCAAGACAGAAGCACCAAACGTTCCACTAATACCAGCATCACTCACATACTGCAAAATTGACCGTACACTGCTCGCAGAGATCATACTGAGGACACTAGACCTAATAAGAGTATACACGAAAGAGCCAGGATCAAACACATACTCGCCAAAGCCATTCGTACTAAAGAGAGGATCAACCGTAGGAGACCTAGCAAAAAGAATACACAGTTACCTATACGAACATTTCAAGTATGCTAAAGTCTGGAAAAAGAGCACATATCCACAGGGATTCAAGAGAGTAGGAATAAACTATCAACTAGAAGACGGAGATATAGTAGAAATACACGCGTAATAAACCTAAAGATGATGAGACCTCCTCTCCCAGATGAACAGATGAAGAAAGGGTAAGGTGCTGACAACACAGAAATTACGGAACAGCCCTCAACCAGGGAACTCTCTTAAAATCTTCGTCAAAAGTCAAGATAGTGTCTATACAATAATGCTTACAGATCAGCGCTATTATTGCATCTCCAGAGAGTAGATTGTATCTAAGCATAACCTCGTGTATCTCGTCGATTGTTGCTACATCCCGTAAGATCTTTATGTTCATCTTTCTTATTAACTCTCTTAGAGATTTTAGCCTCTCCTTAGCGAAATCTAGCCCGTATCTACGTATCGCTCTACGAATATCGTATATTCCTCTTATATTAAATAGTTTACCTACCTCCGTTCTAACAATTATGTATGTTGCCTCTTCTACAGTTCTTAAGCTTGTGAAGACCTCATCGTACTCAGTTATGTACTCAGTAATTATATCTGACTTAGGTTTTGTATCATAAAGCAGATAGACTATAGCGTTAGCGTCTATGTATAGTTTATCGGCACTAATCATAGAAGATCGGCTTCCTCTATAGCTTCTTCGAGTAGTTTTTCGTCAACTGGGCCTAGTATTCCCTTGAACTGTTCAATTATTTTTCTACGTTCTTCTACACGTATTATTTTTACGAGTACTTCCTCTCCTTCACGTAGCTCTAGTGGCTCTAGTGGTTTTAATACACCATTCTCGTACTTTGCTCTGATGATCTTAACGGTCTCGGTCATTAGCTACTTGATACATATAGTGTATAATTAATCTTTCTGTATGTGAGCACATATTGATAAAGTATGTTTAGGGGCTTGCTCAGACCCCGTAGACTTCGTCATTCTGTCGGCAAGCCCCGTGATTTTCATCATTGCTTGATTAGCAGGTACCGCTCAAACATTAATCTGACTTCGCTGTCTCTGATCTCAAACTCTGCC
>JALWFJ010000051.1 GCA_027036495.1 Thermoproteales archaeon | reverse complement strand
TACCCGTGACTGGAGTGTTCTCTGTCGAGCCTTTTTCTAGGGTTCGGGTGAGACTTAGGGATGGTGTTGTGCTTGAGGGATACGTGTTGCCTAGGCCTGAGACCTCTCATCCTGATATTGTGATTCTGAAGCTACCTAACGGCTACAATGTTGGCGTTAACGTAAATAGAATTGAAAGTTTCGAGGTGCTTGAGGAGCCTAAGAGACCCCCCTCATCAGTACCTCTGGGAGAGTTTGTTAGAGGAGAGTCAAGAGATCTTCCAAGAGTGAGACTAGTAGCGACTGGAGGCACAATAATGTCGAGGGTAGACTATGTTACAGGAGCAGTCTATCCAAGCTTCAGCTTAGAGGACCTGTATCAGCTATATCCCGAGGTTCGAGACATAGCTGACCTAGAGCTGCTCAACCTCATGGCAATGTTCAGTGAGGACTTTACCCCAGAGACTTGGAGCAAGATAGCAGAGGCTGCATACAGGGCCTTCCTTGATGGAGTTACAGGTGTTGTAGTCTTGCACGGAACAGACACGATGCACTACACCTCTGCAGCCATGGCGTTTGCACTCAGAAACACCCCCGGACCTATAGTGCTAGTAGGTTCCCAGAGAAGTAGCGATAGACCCTCAAGCGACGCGTTCGAGAATCTTCTATCTGCCATCGTGACCTGCATAAAGGCTCCATTTGCTGAGTCAGTGGTCGTGATGCACTACACGACTAACGATGGGGTAATAGCTGTGCACAGAGGCACAAAGGTGAGAAAGATGCATACATCCCGTAGAGACGCCTTTGTAAGCATAAACGCTGAACCCATAGCGTTCGTGTATCCTCAGAGCCTTGAGCTAAAGCTAAACACGAGCACCTACATTCCCAGAAAGAGAGTAGAAGAGATGATGCTAGAAAACAAGTTTGATGACAAGGTTGCGCTAGTGAAGTTCTACCCGGGAATGAGTCCAGAGATCCTGCACTTCTTGATAGACAAGGGGTATCATGGGATAGTCATTGAGGGTACAGGATTTGGGCACGTCAGAAAGGAGCTGCTTGATCCTATAAAGAGAGCTGTGGAGATGAACATTCCAGTAGTGATAGCAAGCCAGACAATTTTTGGGAGAATAAACCTGAACGTGTACAGACGTGGTGTAGAGCTACTAAAGACGGGAGTAATACCAGCAGAGGATATGCACCCAGAAACAGCATTCGTGAAGCTGTGCTGGGTGCTTGCAAGGACAAGAGACCTGAAAGAGGTGAGAGAGTTGATGCTGACACCGATAGCATTTGAGATAAGTCCAAGATCGGAGCCACAGACCTACATCACTAAGCTGACCCTGGAGGAGCAGGCCAGAGAAGGAAGATAGAGAGAGGCATCTAGATGTCTCCTAGCTCGGAAAGTAAGACAGTAAGTATACTGGTCACAGTGAGTAAGAGAGGAGTAACTGTAGAGGTAATAACGTCAGATTCCGAGCTTGCAAAGTACCTAATGAGACATGGTTTCAGATCAAGAACCGCGTTCTGCCTCAATCCAGAAAGACTTAACCGAGACATACCCTGCCGCTACGAGAAGCTATTTCTACACGAGTTTGATGCTAGGTGTTTCATCGAGGAGCTCGAAGTAAGAGCAGCAGAGCTTGGTCTTGAGACATCACTACGCATAGTGAAGTCAATGGGCTCAAGATAATGTTAATGAGCAGGGTGTACCTAGATCAAAGCCTGGTCTAATGCACGTGACTAGAAACGGTCGCTGTTAATCTTTGTTTTATATGGTACGCTGGCCTATCACTGCTCTAAGTTTATTGGAGATGCTGCACAGGTCAATAGTCTTCCCGTGACGACGTCGGATTTCATCTTGGTCTCCGCGTATTCTGTCAGTATGTCTGCTATACAGAGAGCTTGATTTCTATCCTTTACCTGCTCTAACACTGTCCAGAGAGTGGATCCTCTATTGAGAATGTAGACAAAGCCTCTTGCACTCTTTGAGTAAACTTCTATCAGTCCTAGGTCTCTGAGAGTTGTCAAGACTACCTGGACTCTTCTCGCAATAGCCCGCCTTGACAAGCCTCTCACTTTGAGCTTCATCTCGAGCTCATCAACTATGTTGCATACTCGCAGAAAGACGCTGTTACTTTTTGATCCTCGTATTCTCTCTGCTAGGTACTCTATGAATATCTTCAGCACATCCTTATCAAATACTCTTTTCATGGTTCTCACTCTGGTATGGATCACGGGGGTTGAAGTTCCTAGCTCCTCGACTTTAAGTTTATCCTAAAGTTTATCTTTAGCTTATCTTTGGGAGCTTGGAGGGTTAGAAAGGAGGCTTCTCAGCTTAGAGAAGTCTCTTCATCTCTTCTGCTACCGTGAGGCTCATCATCTTGCTGCTCTCAGTGCTTGCTCGACATTATGCTTGACTATCTGGTACATGCTGTTTCTATTCTGTATAGTAAGCTCTACGAGCAGCGAGTCGGGTCTGTTTGTGAGTCTTCTAAGTCTCTCATCCTCTCTGTATCTTATGTGTAACGTTGCTAGGATGACCTTGCCACTGTTGAGTGCTCTCTCTACTGCAGGCAAGAAGCTTCTACAGAGGAGCTCCATCGGGCCAATCTCGTCAATCACTATGAGGTCTGCCTCCGTCAGTGCTTGCTCGAGAGTCTTCACGCCTATCCTCTCTATGGCTGAGACGTTGACACGATACTTACCAACTCTTGGTCCTTCACGAAACATGTGTGTATGCGCTAGCCAGTCTTCCTCTCCATTTCTCCCTAGTGCTCTCTCTATTGTCATTATCTTGAAGCCTACTCTCGCTCTCTTCTCTCTAACCTCAACCGTTATGAAGCCTCTCACCCTGTACCTGTCATAGAGAGCCTCTGCTACCCTCTTTACGAGCGTTGTCTTTCCTACTCCAGGTCTACCTGTGACGAAGAATATCCTTCTCTGTGCTGTCTTGAGGCTCATTAAGGTACCTTTACAAGAAATCCATGCTGCAGTATCAAGTGAAGTAGTGTGTCTATGTATCGTGTGCTCTTGAAGCCACACTTGGCACACACGAAGTACTTCCTCTTGTGGAAGGAGTTTCTCGAGTAGGACTCAATTCTCTCGTAGAGCCATGCTCGATACTGCTCTGTCCTTCTTGCATGCTCAAGAAAGCCGCTGTCGCTCTGCACAATGCCCGGCCTCACCTGATCTAGCTGGACTTTGACGTCAAAGTTGAACTTCTTCCCAGTCCAGGGACAGGATATTACTCCTCTAATGAACCTTCTTCCGTCACTTCTTGAGCTTAGAACCTCGATGTCTATGTGCTTCCCCGTAACTCTCCTTATGACGGTGGCGTGTCTTCCTAGGTCTAGAAGCATGCTCATCATCAGTGCCAGCGCTAGGTGACTTAAAAGAGTTGGCTCCGCATCTAGCCATTGTTTTATAATTACTTGACGTGCTAGGATACCTGCCGTGTCATCAGCAGTTCTGGAGATGCTAGACAAGATTAGGCTATTTATCGAGCAGGGAGTAGACGAGTATCACAGAAGGCTCATAGCTCTCTCAGGAAACTCTGACGAGAAGCTAGCTCAGTATGCTGCAAAGACCGTGAAGACGCTAGTTGAGGCGTGGAGAGAGAAGAATCAGAGGCTTCCTGCAAGAGGACTATACATGTATCAGCATGACTCTGGAGATAGTGTACGTAGACTAGACCTCTTCAAGAGGTACCTCCAGGCAGAGGAGGCTCAGAGCAGCCTAGAGATAGACTACAGACCGTACAAGGACACCGACAAGCTGCTAGGAACAACGTACGACTTTGCAGTACTAGACGTAATAGATAACTTGAAGCCTAATGATGTAGGCAGACTTGGAGGAGTAGTTCGTGGCGGAGGGATATACGTGGTCCTTATTAGACCACTAGACACATGGACGAGAAAGCTGACAAAGTTCCAGGAGCAGCTACTTGTGCCTCAGTACAAACCTGAACATGTCAGACACCTCACTAAGAAGAGGTTCTGGCTCAAGCTTCTTCAGCATGAGGGCATAGCCGTGATAGACTCAGACGCTGACAGATTCATAAAAGAGCCTAGACTGAGAGAGAGCGTCAGGCCCTGGTCTCCCCCAGAGATAAGGATTCCAGAGAGAAGAAGGTTCCCACTGACAATATACAGACTGGCCAAGACTCAGGACCAGGTAAATGCGCTGAAGATGCTTGAGGTACTGCTTGACAGACCCAGGAAGAGAGAGAAGACCTGTGTTGTGTTAATAGCAGACAGAGGTAGAGGAAAGTCTGCAATCGTTGGTCTCGCACTAGCAGCAGTATGTCACAAGCTTAGACGTGTGAAGCCTGTAGTCAGAGTTGCGGTCACCGCGATGAATCTCACAAACATTGCAACCCTGATGGAGTTCCTAGTCAGAGGTCTGAGAGAGCTTCACTACGACCCTATAGTTGACAGAGATGCAAACGACGTGATTAGAAGCGTCAGAATTGGTGCACAAGTCTTCGTTGACTATTACAGACCATTTGACCTCCTGTCAGAGGAGGGAATAGACATAGTGGTTGTCGATGAGGCTGCAATGGTGCCACTACCCCTGCTATACGGTATACATGCAAGATACAGTAGAATGGTGTTTGCATCCACAATACACGGGTACGAGGGTGCTGGACGAGGCTTCAGTCTCCGATTCTTGAAGTACCTGAGAGAGTGTAGAGACACTAGAGTGTACGAGTATGAGCTTCACGAACCAATAAGATATGCACCAGACGATCCAGTAGAGAAGTGGCTCTTCGACACCTTCCTACTCGACGCAGAGCCAGCAAAGATAGACAAGCCAGACCTCGAGCACGTCGAGAAGAAACAGGTAGTCTACGTGATACCTGACCTAGAGAAGATGGCCCTAGAAGAGGAAGACAAGCTGAGACAGTTCTTCGGAATATACGTACAGGCACACTACAGGAACGAGCCAGATGACCTAGGAATGATGCTTGATGCACCACACCACTTCATCAGGGCACTAGCACTTCCAAGCAGCAAGATAGTAGTTGCTGTTGAGCTTGCTGAGGAGGGAGGAATAAGCGAGGACATAATCGACATAATGACCAAGGGACTCAAGCTCCCAGGAAACATAATACCTGACAGACTAGTCAAGTACTGGAAGCTCACAGACTTTGCAAAGCTGAGGGGCTGGAGAATCGTCAGAATAGCAACACACCCAGAACTACAGGACAAGGGACTAGGATCAAAGATGCTTGAGCTAATAGAGCAGGAAGCACGTGAGAAGGGAATTGACTGGGTAGGTGTGGGCTTCGGAGTACATGAGAGGTTACTGAGATTCTGGATAAAGAACGGGTTCATGCCAGTACACATGAGTCCAGAGAGAAACCCAGTAAGCGGCGAATACAGCGTACTTCTGGTCAAGCCCATAAGCGAGGAGGCTAAGAGGGCAATAGAGTTTGCAAACAGAGAGTTCAGGATAAGGCTAATAAACTCGCTACACGGACCATACCACGACCTAGAGCCAGACGTAGCAGTCCTACTTCTAACAGACTGGAACATGGATCTGTGCGAGGACGAGAGAGAATGTAGACCAGTAATAACTAAGGCACAGCTAAACAGACTAGTAGCATACGCCTACGGGCCAATGACTTACGAAAATGCAGTAGATGCAATATTTGAAGTTACGAGAAAATACTTCTACATATCAAGCAGCAAGAAGCCAAAGTTACCAAGAGAATACGAAATGATGCTAATAGCAAAGGTACTACAGGCAAGACCTTGGAGAGAAGCAGCAGAAGTATGCAACACTAGAAAAGTAACAATAATGTTAGGACTAAGAGAAATAATGAAAATACTGCTTCACGCATTCTACGGCGACCATATAGAGATACCACTATACATGGTCGGCATAACAAAGAGATTAACAGGACCAGAGTGATGAAGCTAGATTAAACTGAGACAGCTGATGAAGGGATCACGGACTGAAAACCCCTATTAAGATCCAAATAGTGTTACTCACGATAACAGTGACAACAATACGAGACATACTAAACAAGCTAAAATGGACAAACACAAAAGACAGATACATACTCATATACAGATCAAGAGGAGAACCAAACAATCAACACATAGTTGATCTAGCAAACCTGATAGAAGTCGGACGCAATGGCTTCTCCTACATAGAGAACGGACACGTAAGATACATACCATATCACAGAGTAATCGAAGTACGGTCAAAAGACGGAAAAGAGATCTTAATAAGAAGACAGGTGTAACTATGCTACTCAGTAACGGGCTAACTCATCATAGTTCAGTAGTCCTAAGGTTCATCATAATGCTTTACTGATTAGTCCATGTCTAGCTCTGCGTTTTAACCTTATATGTTTCTACCCCTTTCCCTTAGACTTCTCTTGTAGTGTAATTTAACTGCAATCTCAGAGAGATTAGAAGTTAAATCTCTAGCAGAGAGTAGTGTAAATGTTTCGTACAGTACAATTATTTTTTATTCGTACGCATTATGTTAAGTTATAAACTGTTATATCGAAAATGTACAAAATATAGCCGATATCGGCTATATAGATTTGTTTATAATCTACATCATTAACAGGTTTATGCTACTGCTAGCTACTTAGTTCTAGATAATTCCTTTCTAAGTTCTCTAATGAATTTTGCTGCTTTAGCCACAGCTTGGGCTTTATCACGCCACTTACGTAACTGAGATAGTGAGGGAAATGATATTGCATCTCGTGGACACAAGTTTGAGCATGTTATACATCCAACCATGCAATTGTATGGTCTGGCTACAACCGGCCTATTTTTCTCAAAATCCCAGTCATATACTACTCTACCTGAACATGTGAGGAAACACATTCCGCATCCAACGCATCTCTCATAATCTATCTGAGGAAACCATGGGATCTCTCTTCTGGGAATACCCCACCAGGTTGTATTAGAGTAATCTCTAATCGTTCGTCCAAGTATATCCTTTCCTATTATTGGTGCCTCTTCCTGTACCATGTCTAAAAACTCTTTAGATTTATCTAAAAACCCTTGTGCTCTGAGGTCTATTCAACCGTAAAACAACAGTAAGTGGTTGTACTATCTCAGGTAGACTTAATAAGCGCTGATGAGGATAGAGACTAGTGCCATTTAGAGCGTTTGTACATCTTGAAATTCCCGATGTAATGTTAATCGAGTCTATAGTCTTTCCAGATGAGAGAGGTTTCTTTATGGAACTGTACAAGAGGACTGACTTTCTTGCTGGTGGTGTGCCATACGATTTTGTTCAGGTTAATATGAGTTGGTCTAGGAGAGGTGTTGTGCGTGGTCTACATTATCAGCTTAAGCCTATGGAACAAGGCAAAGTCTTCACTGTTCTTGTAGGGAGAGTGTTTGCAGTTGCTGTCGATATTAGAAGAGGCTCACCTTGGTTTGGAAAGTACGTGACTGTTGAGCTAAGTGATAGAGAGAGGAAACTTCTGTGGATTCCTCCAGGTTTTGCCTTTGGCTTTCAAGCACTTGAGGATAGCCTTGTCCTATACTTAGTGACAAAGGAATACTCACCACAACATGAACGTGGTATTAGATGGGATGACCCTGAACTGAACATACCATGGCCAATAAAGGACAACGTCATACTCAGTGAGAAAGACAAGAGGTGGCCTCCACTGAGAGAAGCTGAGACAAACTTTGACTACCCAATATAACTGCAAGGACAAATGAATAGAGTAGGTTTCTCTAAGATCTGAAAGCTTTAGATGGGTCCTGTATTACAGGTCAAGACAACTTGTAGTTCTCTGAGATGAGCACGATGAATCATGTTGATCTCCTGAAGAGGAGAGGTCTACTCTTCTTTGAATATGCTAAGGAGGCCCTATCCAAGGAGCACTACGACATGTGCATGTTCTATGCTGCACAGGCTCTTCAACTTATGCTCAAAGCCTTAGCTCTAAGAATGCTTGGTTATGTCCCTAGGACGCACAGCATAAGGGAGATCATTGCACTAATAGTAAAGACATTGCGCGAGCTTGGTAAACGTGAGTTAGCTCAGCTTCTAGAGGACTTTTCTAGAAGTTACAGGGATGCTCTGCGTATACTCGAGGAGGCGTACATTGCTTCACGCTACTTAGAGAAGAGCTACGAGAGATGATTCCGAGCGAGCGGTTAAGGTAGTCGAGGAGGCTATTAATATCCTCGGCAAGATTGAGCAATGTGTGTTTGAGTGAGGATCTAGTGGTAAAGATACGTTGTGAGTTTCTTAGAGAGCTTCTTAGATGGAGAGAATACATCCCCTGCCTAGTGAATGCTGTTAGAAGGGTTCTCGGTGATAAAGCCCAGGTGTACCTTACAGGCTCTGCTATAGAGGGTAAATTAACTGTTGACAGCGATATTGATGTGCTTATTGTTCTGCCTGAGGTCCCAAAGTCGGGACTTGCTAGAGCAAGAATAGTAGAGGAAATCTGGAAGATAATGGAGGAAGAGTGCAAGGTACCATGGTGGTATCCATTCGAGATTCACCTAGTAACATATGAGGAACTCAATCTATTAAGGAGAGGAGGAGCAAAGCTTGTGAGGATATTGTAGACACGCTCTTTAAACATCCTTTTACTTTAATCACAGTCACGTGCATATCTGTACTCTTAGCTGTAGGTCTTATTTCTTAACTAAGATTCCTCTTCAGAACATCTTTGTCTTATATTGCTTATAAAGATGCGGTATGAGGGTGCTAATGTGAGTTCCATACTTCTTGCATACAGCATACTGATGCTCATATCCTTGATCTCTATAGTCCTAGCACTCTACTACATAATACGTAGTGAAACATGTAGGAGACGTATACGTGTACTTGAGCAATACCTAAGAGAGTTCACATCTAAGTCTGACGTTTACGCAGTCACCAAGCTCATTAAGAGTAACTCTAAGCTCATTTCTTGGATATCACAAAATGTTAAGAGAAGTATTCTCTAAGAGAGCTGAGGCTAGAAGATTAAGTAAGCTTAGAGAGAAAAGAAAGGAAACAAGAAAGAGACAGCCAAGTATGATATTAGGAAGCATATCAGGGAGATTGAGGATAGGACTAGACGTAAAGAGATAATAACTAGACTTTTAACTTTAACAATGATAGCAGCATCAATGATGTACAGAATAGATCTAAGCTAAATACTCGTAGTAGTACCATATGGCTACAAGACTCATGTTAAGGAGGTGCTAGATAAGATTGTTAACGAGATGGATTTACCACTAGTTATAGATGATGTAAATATATACGCAGCGAAAGACAATGAGAGCGTGAAAAAGCTTCAGGAAGACGCACAGTTCGAGAACTATGACATAGGCATAGCTGTGCTTCACTCAGGCCAGAGAGTGCTTTTGGATAAAGTCGTGAACTTAGTCAAGAAGAGATGTGCTAGAACATTGACATACTTGATATGATACTTGCAATTCTTTCCTTATTTACTTTAGTAATTATCTAACACACAGTAGTAATAGAACTCACTGTAGGTACTCCCTAATAATCGACTCTGAGACAATATCTGCATCCAGTATCTTCATCTTTATCGCTTTCTCTAGTATAATCCTGTAAAGAGGTATCTGCCAGGCATAACTTCTACCGATCCCAAGCTCTTTATCAGGTTGAGGATTCCCTTCAGAAAGGTATATGTCATCTACTTCAGGTATCTTAATAACGAGATTCAACTTCTCTAGCACTTCTCTGATTGGATCAAGCTCAATGAGAATATCGATGTCCGAAATAATTTTCTCAACTTCGCTAGAGTACTTAGACAATAGACTTCTCATGTATGGGTTAGTTAAGATTTCCTCTGCTCTTTCTCTAATCCATCTTCTTAGACCTTCCTCATATATGTACATTACTTCTCTAGGATTACCACCTGTTAGTTTGTATAAGATCCTGTAGTCAATACCTACATTAAGTTTCTTGCAAAGCTCGGCCGTGGAGTTATTATCTAGATTCCACAGGAACCTACGAATACACTTTCTTGTTAGCAGAAGTGTTGAGACCAGAGTGTGATAGCTTGTGAGTACGAATACTGTGACATAGGGGTTCTTCTCTATGCTACAAGCTATCTTGTTGTATAGCGACTCAATTAAGCCCTTAGAATCAAATGTGGAGTCTAATCTAAGTTCATCTAGCACATACACACAGTACTCAATTCTATACTCTCTAACCAGATTAAGAATAGCATGCACTATCTCCACAATAGCGTAAGACACAACATTAGTCCTTGAGAGAACATCTCGAATAAGACTCCAGATCTCTCTGGCGAGAGATTTCTTCTCTATGTCTACATTTAGCTTATCACTACCTAGATCAAAATATGTTACTAGAGTGTTCTCATTCTCTGAGAGCACTTTACACAGAACTCGGAATAGCTCAGTCTTACCACAGCCCCTAGGTCCGTAGACAATCTGTACAAACTTGCTTCCTCTCACTACGGTCTCTATGAGCTTAAGAAATTCTCGATCTCTATCTACAAAGAGAGTACTGCTCTTGACCTGCTGAAAATGTGTAACTAGCGTAGATTTATCTAGCATCGAGATCCAGTGATCTTACGATCTTCAGCTCAAAATTATAATAATTGAGTCAGTCAGGTAGATAGGTGATGTTAGCTTTGAGTTATGTTGTTATTATCGGTATTATTTCTATCCCTAGACTTCTTGCTAGCTCTATTGCATCTGGGTCTACAAATCCCGCAACTATCACAAGTTTTGGCTTAACTTTCTCAACCCTCTCATAAAGTTGACCAATCCTGTATAGCTCTGCAACATCAGACTTAGATGCTCTAGACTTAACCTCTATCAACACGTGCTCTTTATCTCTAACTGCAACATCGACATCAACGATTGAGGGATATCCATACACTAGACCTTCAGTATCTCTGTAAACCCATCTCTCAACCTTAGCTACCTTAAGCACATCCTGAACAACATACCTCATAGCTTGCCTAAATGCTTCCTCACTAATAATACCAAACCTATGTGCAATAACTGTCAACAACCTCCTACTTTCTCTCAACTCCTCCTCAACCCTAGCTACTCTCTCCTCTAACTTATAGTGACGCTCCTCTAGGTCAATGAACCTCTTCTCCAACTCAGCAAACCTCTCCTCAAGCCTCGAGAATCTCTCTTCTAACTTGGCAAATCTTTCTTCTAACCTAGTGAACCTCTCTTCTAGACTTGTTACTCTCTCTTCTAACCTTGCAAACCTCTCTTGAAGCTCTACATACCTCTCTTCAAGTTTTGCAAATCGCTCCTCTAGCCTAGTTATTCGGTCAAGTATCTCCTTAAATCCAAGTAATCCCATTAATGCATATCTGAACTCTCGATCTTCCTCAAGTGCCTTCAGAATACGCTCCTTCTCCTCTTTAGACAGAGCTCCTGTATTCAGAGTAACCCCCTCTCTCTTTGTTTCTCTATGACATTAATAAGCCATAGCTCTTGTGAGTATAAGACTTAGTCTGATTAAATAGCCTCTTTTATAGTACATAACAACTCTCATGTGGCTATATCAGATCTATCCTAGGATTAGAGAATCTACATGTAATACCGAACTTAGGCATAGTAATAGAGCCTTAGACTGACTTAAAGGTTAAGGTATACGTACTATTGTATGTTCAGTATGCATGTAAAGAAAAGAGAAGAAGATATTGTCTTTAACGTTAGTCAAGCAACTCAGAAGAGCCTACCTTAATGTGATGCTTGTTCTTAGTACTAATAGCCATAATATGAATAAGTATAGGTTTAATCCTAGTCCTATTCCAACAGCTGTTGTTACTGTTGCTGCTACTAGTAGGCTCTTTGCTGCAAGCACTGGTATTTACTGCTATCATGAACCATATGAGTGCTACTGTGACTGTTATCCAGAGGCTCTTCCTGCTAGTGATGCTCTCTGTATCTTTATGGCCCATATGCTGACAGTCATTAATGCTAGACTTGCTAGAAGTTGGTTCATTCCTGAAAATGCTGGTAATATTATAGTTAAGGCTTTAGACCAGGCAAGAAGTTCTCCCAGTAGCACAATTATCAGCGATACAGCCAACTGTTTGCAATGAGTCTGTAAGCTCTCTCAGATCTGTCTTTGAGCCAGATAAATAGTTCCTGTCAGGCAAATCTGCCTAACCTAGCAGCCGTATCTAGACTTGTCAG
>JALWFJ010000050.1 GCA_027036495.1 Thermoproteales archaeon | reverse complement strand
GCATGATAGAGTGCTGCTTTTCTCAGAAGCTCAAGCACTCTTCCGGGAGCAATCTCAGTGTCTGCCAGCACGTAAGTCTTCTCATCATGTATTACCTGCATGAGGTTCGAGAGCTTCTCCTCATTGCTCTCCTTGAGCACACTTAGCACGTACCTGACAAGACTTCTGAGAGCATCTGAGTCATCTCTCATCGAGACCCTGTGGAGCAGCTCTCTCAGAGCTAAGAAGAGATCCTCAAGACCCATCAGTACCTGATGTAGATAGGGAATACTCGACTTAAAATAGTTGGTACTACACTGCTAAAAGGCGAGAAAGTGTCCAGCATAGACAGGCGTAAATGCGCCGTGGCATACGCACTGCTGTACACAGAGAACACAGAGAGAACATGCGAGGTACTTAGAGAGACTATGGGTCCAGACGCCGATGCTGTCATATCCGAGGCTAAGAGGCTTCTCGACGAGATACTCAGGAAGTATGGAGAGGATAGAGACAAGGTACTGAGCGAGCTTGCCGAGTACTGTAAAGACTATGTTGAGTATGTTATGAGAAGGGTTGCATCTTCCAGTGACTTAGCTCTTCTTGCGCTCTTCTTTGCTAAGGGCCTTTTCTACCCAGTCTCCATACATAGAGTCAGGACGTTTATCGAGATGATGGGGCTCAGTGTAGACCTGGAGTCTCTTCTGAGAGAGGGAGTTATACTGAGACTGGATGAGCACAGGATCGTGATGCCGACATTTGTGGAGTCGGTAATCTCGCAAGCACTCTGTGAGGTGTCTATCGACGAGGTCATAGAGAACCTCCAGCAGAGCTACGTGACGCTTTCTGTGCTTGAGAGCTACATTGACGGTAAGTCTCCACATGGTGAGCTCTTTGAGAAGCTTTACGGTATTGAGTATGAGACTGCCTTATCTAGCCTAAATCTACATAGGGTAGCTAAGTTCTGTCTAGAAGACTGGGATCTAGTGTTTAATCCATGCATAGATCTCTATGAGCTTCGCGAGAAGCTTCACGAGTTCAAGAAAATCTCTGCAAGACGTCTACTCAGGCAGCTTGACGTAACCATGGGATATGGCAGGTACAGCAAGAAACTTGGTGTTCTATGTCACGTAATAGCCTTTGGTCCGGGAGTTCATGGAGTAATACTGTCAGCTCCATGGATCGTGCCTACGCGAGCACTTGAGAGATACATGAGCAAGATTGCTAGACTCTTCGTGCTTGGTATCCCGTTCAGGAGAGAGTTCTCTGAGTACTTTCACCAGTTTCTAGAGACCACCGCGTCGTTCAGAAGAACAGCTGTGGCGTTCATTCAGGAAGGAGCTGCTTATCTCGTCGCACCTGTCGACAGGGATAGGGTCCTAGACTCACTGATAGACTTTCTCTACAGATCTGGCCTCGAGGTTCTAGAGTTCTAGACTAACCTAACGGGTATACCTCTCTCGCTCAGGTATCTCTTGAGCTCCGGTATGGACACTATCCTGAAGTGAAAGAGGCTTGCAGCGAGTGCAGCATCAGCAACTCTGAGCACCTCTAGAAAGTGTTCGATCTTTCCAGCACCTCCAGACGCTATTACTGGTACTCTAACGAAGTTCTTGAGTCTCCTGTAGAGCTCAATGTCGTACCCCTCTTTTGTGCCGTCAGCATCTATGCTCGTGACTAGAAGCTCTCCTGCTCCTCTCTCGACAGCCTCTCTAGCCCACTTAATCGCGTCTAGTCCTGTTGGCACCTTTCCCGCCTTTATGCGTACCTCCCAGGACGAGCCACACCTCTTTGCGTCAATTGCCACAACGGTTGCCTGTCTACCATACTCTCGTGAGATCTCCGTTATGAGCTCAGGTCTAAGCACCGCTCCAGTGTTTATGCTGACCTTGTCTGCCCCGGCATTGAATAGTCTTGACGCGTCCTCTAGACTCTTTATGCCTCCGCCGACAGTAACTGGAATAGTCACTGTAGAGCAGACCGCGCGGACAGTCTCGATGAACGTCTTCCTGTCCTCTATGCTTGCAGTAACATCGAGTATTACAAGCTCGTCTGCTCCCTCTTCCTCGTATCTTGCAGCAAGCTCGACGGGATCACCAACTACTCTCAGGTTCTCGAACTTCACTCCCTTAACTACGACATTCTTGTCGACGTCTAGGCAAGGTATTATCCTCTTCGCGTAAGGCATTCAGCATACATGTCTGCTGATGCTTATCTGCCTATCGATACTAAATCCGTAAAAAGAGAGTGCTACAATAGTAGAGCTAGCATGAGCACAGACTGTATCTTCTGCAAGATAGTGAGAGGAGAGTTATCGTCCTACAAGGTGTATGAGGACGATGCTGTGGTGGCGTTTCTCGACATAAACCCCATAAGTCCAGGGCACACACTCGTGGTGCCGAAGAGACACGTTGAGAACATCCTAGATGCGGATGCTGAAACCATAGCGAGAGTGTTTCAAGCAGTGCAGAAAGTTGCTAAGATCCTCATTGAGAAGCTCGGTGCTAAGGGAGTGAACGTGTTGCATAATGCTGGACGTGAGGCAAATCAAGAGATCATGCACTTTCATGTACATGTAATACCCAGATACTCTAGAGATGATCTCAAGTTTGTAGACTGGTGGAGAAGCAATATCAAGAAGCTTGACCTAGCAGAGATTCATAGAAGAATTACTAGCTAGTCAGCACGGAGTTGAGTCATCATCTCTCAGAAGCACGCCACTTACATCACGCTCGAGACACCTCGTAACACCGTATCTGAAATTATTTTTAGAGCTCTTCAAAAACTGAGTAATGAGTGATCTTAGCATGGAGCTTTCAGGCATTAACGAGATTGTGCTAGGTAAGTCTCTGCAAGTATATGCATGCGACAGTGAGAGTGTTGCACTACAGGACTATCTGACCACAATATACAGGCTAGAAGACGTATACGGAGTTGCGAGAACAGGGATGATAGCCACCGAGCTTGGCGTGACGCCAGCCACTGTGACTAAGATGGTGGCTAAGCTTCACAAGCTGGGACTAGTGTACTACGATAAGTACAGAGGTGTAAGACTGACTGAGCAGGGTAAGAGAGCTGCGGAGAGTATAATAAAGAAGCACAGGATGTGTGAGTGTTTCCTGAAGTTCGTACTCAAGTTCTCGCTAGCCGAGAGCCACATTTATGCGCACATAATGGAGCATCTGCCTAACACTATAGTGGAGAAGCTATTTGAGCTAGCTGGCAGACCTTCGCGCTGTCCTCACGGAAACCCAATACCTGGAGTATCTACTAGCAGAAGAATAGACAATGAGTACGCTCTGTGTGACGTTACTGCACCATGTAAGGTCAAGGTTATCAGAATAGCTGGCGAGTTCAGAGCAGTGCTAGAGTTCCTAGACGATGTTGGGATAGAGGTTGGCTCGGTGCTGGAGGTCGAGAGCGTGAACTCAAAGGTTGTCAATGTGCGTAAGGCTGAGTGTGGCTGTCCAGTATCTATACCAAGACTCTATGCCTATCATGTAAAGGTCATGAAGCTCTGAAGGTCTAGTACTTTGAGATCTCGACTATGCCTGTGAGGTCAGAGAGAGCTTTCTTAGAGGCTTCTCTTGAACGGATCTTCAAGGTCTCTCTTATCTCTCTTGCTCTTAGTTCTATGAAGCTTATGTTTGTGCTTACCTCACTCTTAGAGTAGAGCTCAAGTCCTAACCTTCTCGCTCTCTCTCTCAGGCTGCTCAGGTCTCTGCTCAAAGCTATCTCCTCAAGAAGATCTACCAGTCTGGACTGGTCCTGGACAAGCACAGTGAAGGTTGAAGCATGGAGAAGTAGGTTAGAGCTCGGGTTAAGTGCGATTGATATGTTTGCATGTAGTGCAGCCTCGACATCTACGATAGAGTCTCCTACAAAGATCACGGTGTAGTTTTTTCGTC
>JALWFJ010000049.1 GCA_027036495.1 Thermoproteales archaeon | reverse complement strand
TAGTAACGCTTCGGGACTAACAACATCTCCTTCAGCAACATGCTTTAATGTATATTTTTGTGTTTTGTTGTCTGTGTTTCTTGTTCTGTATCGTTACCAATAATTGGTAACGCTTCTAGTTAGAGAAATAAGTTTCGTTTCTCTGTTTCTTTTCAGGATTGTTTAACTCTTGTTTCTTAGTTGAGTCTTTTGACTGAGGTCTTGTTTCGTTTTTGTTAGTGTTTGTTTTGTGTTTAGTCGTCCTCATCTTCTGTTGTTTCTTCCTCTTCTGTTAGTCCTAGTATTGATAGTAGGATGTTTGCTGTTGAGTTCTTTTTGTTGAATACGCATCTGTATCTTCTTCCGTTTATTCTAACTGTTCCGTCGTATCTTGTTATTAGTCCTAGTTTCTCTGCTAGTTTTAGCATTTTGTGTCCGTATCCCCAGGATTTGTATGCTCTCAGTACTTCTCTTGTGTATGGATCTCTTCCTAGCTTCTGAGTTAGTGTTATTATTGTGTTTACTAGTCTAGTTAGTGCTCTTACGTGACTTATAAGGAGTGATGGGTCGTGTATTCTAGCTGTGTACACATATACGTGTATTTTGTCTAATACTTAAGGGTTCCTCTGCTTTAGCTTAGATGTTTAGTTCACGTGAGGATGTGTGTAGAGGACTAGAGTGAGGTCCTTATTAGGTTCTGGATAGGTGGAAGGTGTAGGGGATGATTAGATCGCCAGTGGGCTGAGGTTGTGATGACCGGCAAAACCGATGACCCTATTTTTACATCTTGAGTACTTCTCTTGCTTTTAGTCCGACTAGTGCGATTAGTCCACACATGCATGCCACAGTTAGCATTGCCACTCTTATTGAGTCTGGTGAGGGCACTGATAGTGGAAATGGCCCGAGTGGTGTCTGTATGAGTATGGTCTCTCTTATAGCATCTTGTAGGTATCCTGCGAATGCTGTACCAATTGAGCCTCCAACGTATCTGAAGACCATGTTTATGCTTGTCATTAGAGCTACCTCCTCTCTTCTCACTGAGAGGACTAACAGGTTTATGAGAGAGACTAGTATCAGACCAACTGCACTCATCTCTAGTGCGCATGCTAGGATGAACTGTGTTAGCGATGATAGGTTTACTACCAGGAACACGAGACTTGTGATTATTCCTGCTATTCCTGAAAGGATGAAGAGTCTCTTTATGCCTATCTTTGGAGCAATTTTCGAGAATATTGCTGAGGAGGCCATCATTGAGAGTGCTGGTATGGTCATGTATGTTCCTACTTCCTCTATTGTCAAGCCGAAACCTGCGGGTTTAGGTATGGTCATATGTATTGGAGCTATCTGGAAGAAGATGAACATCGCAAATCCCGCCAAGATTCCCGCAAGGTTGCTTACCAGTATGTTTGTCTCGCTGAGCTTTCTGACATCTATGAAGGGCTCCCTCTCTGCTAGCTCCCAGTATATGAATGCCACCATGGTCAATATACCTACTCCTACTGGAACGAGGACCTGCGTTGATGTCCATCCCACATGTGCTGCTCTCTCGAATGCGAAACATAGCAGTGTTGTGCTTGAGGAGAACAGCAGTATGCCAACTGCGTCTAGCTCAACCTTAATGTCCCTCCTGATCTCTGGCAGGAGTGCTAGTTCCGTGAATGCTATCGCCCAAGCTATTATTGATGCACTTCTGAAGAGCGCCCTCCATCCATAGATCTCCGCTATGTGTGATCCCACTACTAGACCGAACACTGCTCCAACTCCAAACATCGCGCTGAGTATGCCTTGCAGAAACACGACCTGCTCTGGAGGTAGTAGCTCTCTCACAACGGCAAATGCTACTGGGAACATCGCCATGCCAACTCCCTGGATTGCTCTTGAGAGGATCATTGACTCGAAGGACTGAGCGGTGCTGCAGAAGGTGAGTGCTGCAGAGTATAGAAGAAGTATTATCACCAGAGTTCTCCTGTAGCCGAGCCGTGGAGCTATCTTTCCAAATATTGGGGTTGTCGCTACTCCTGACAGCAGGTATGCCGTCAGTATCCAGGCAACATCTGCCTCAGATACGTGAAACACGTGCATGAACTCTCTCAGGCTCGGCGATACCATAGTCTCCGTGTACATTACAAGAAACGCAGGCAGCATGAGTCCAATGAGCAGTCTGTAGAACAGTGATCTGTCAGTTCTAGGATACACCTACTCACTCAGCATCTTGGGCTTAAATGTTGTACTTGTCCGACAGGTATGACAAGTCTGATAATCTTTTAAAGAAGACATCATCAGACCCAGCCTAATGAGGACGCTCTCGCTCTTAGCACTACTTCTGGCAGCCATATCGCTGATGCTCACGGCAGTGGCCTATGCTCACCCAGACCTAGCAGTAATAGCACAGTGGGGCTTTCCAGGCAGACCTCTCCCGGCAGCATCGCCGGGGCAAGAGATGGTTCCAATCTCTGTCACGGTAGTGAATCCTTACAAGACCGTGATGATAGACGATCTGCGAGTCAAGCTTGAGCTACCATCAGAGCTCACTTGGTATGGAAGTGAGCAGACATGCAAGGTTCCTCTCCCACTCGTTCCTGGAAAGCTTACGAACTACACATGCATATTCTACGTATCTGTCAAGCCTAACGCTAAGCCGGGAATGGTGAAGCTGAAGGTGAAGCTAAGCTACGTGGTGTACAGTTTGTCTAGGGGGGTGCCACAGTACCTAGGAGAGCACGAGGAGGTGCATGAGGTTGAGCTCCCCATAATTGGCTACTCAGGAGTGAGCGTGGTTGCTGCATACTTCAAAGTCAACGCATCTCTCCTAGGTCCAGGAGCGAGAGACCTCCCACTGACTGTAGAGATAATGAACACAGGAACAAGCACTCTCTACAACGTGACAGTCAGCCTAGTGCCTAAGCCACCACTACGTGCAGAGGTCAATGGCAAGGTACTGCATGCTCTAAATAAGACCATAGGCATACTCCCTCCAGGTAGACCAGTACCAGTAGTGTACCTCGTTGACTTAATGAGAAACACCACAGGTGGCTGCTTCTACGAGGACGTCTTAATAAGAGCAGGAATATATGCCAAGGCACTCTTCAGACAGACAATCAGGATATGCATCCCAAAGGTCAACATCATCGTTCTAGGAGCACAGTGGGGCATTCCAGGAACAAACATGATGATGTGCATTGGTCCTGAATCAAGCAACATCCCACTCACGGTCTACGTGGTCTCCACAACCTACATTGCAAATGCCTCAATATGCCTAAACGTGTCTCCACCACTCCTTCCATCATCCCCGATAACATGTAGGAACATAACGCTAGTAGGCGGAAGACCCACAACGCTGACATACATAGTGAACCTTGGAAACTACAGAAAGAACAGGACTAGGCTCGCACTGATTCTCAGATACGACAATGTGACCATAAAGAGGATGTTCGATGTGTCACTACCTAAGCCGAAGGTCAAGATACTTGCAGCAGCATTCACTCCACCGGTACTCATGCAGGATCTTGGCACTGCCATGCTGAACCTGACTCTAATGAACGTCGGTCAAGGATGTGCGAGAAAGGTGAGACTTGAGGTCAGGCTTCCAAGAGGGATAAGTCCAGTAAGCACGAACTACACAAACGTGACAATTCCTCTCATACCACCAGGAAGAGAAGTTCCAGTGATAATTCCAGTAACTGTCGGAGACGTTGAGCCAGGTCAAGTGCCAATAGAGGTGAAGCTCTGTCTGAGCAACAGGTGCACATCCTATACGTACACGGTGAAGGTACTGAGAAAGCCTCTGTTCAAGGTAGTGTCTATCAAGACTCGTGATCTATATCCTGGAAGCGACCATGGTGTAATTGAGGTGACGCTGAGATACGTCTCAGGACCAGAGCTAGCAAGCATGATCGTAATGTTAAACACACCTCCAACAATGA
>JALWFJ010000048.1 GCA_027036495.1 Thermoproteales archaeon | reverse complement strand
CAAAGTTAGACAAGATCTGTCTAATTCTCTCAATGTCGTGTACAAACTTGCTAAGTCTAGCTTCAAGGTAGCTAGCAAGCTCCGGGTACTCTCTCTCTAAGATCTTCACTGTGGAGTTAGCTAGGTACAGTGCATTCTCTGGAAGAAGCCACCATCCATGCATGTTTACTGTCGATGTGTGAGGAAACCTTAGCAGAACTAGCTTTTTCAGGCCTATCTTCACGACGGGGATGTTGTTCTCGCTACATACACTGATGAGTCTGTACTCAAACTCGAAGTGATAAACCGGGACGTAGAGGTCTGACCTCAGTACTTGGGCTATGATGTTGCGAGTAACCTCTTGCAGATGAGGCTCATACTCTCCGCTTAGAAGAGACTTCACGGATACTATGTTCCCGAGAGCTTGACTCAGTATGTACTTCTCTACAGGTATAGACACTGCTATGACTATCTTATTGCTTGCATGGACCATGACTGATAGGCTCAACAATGTAACTATCATTAAAACAAATGTTAAAGAGAGTAAGAATCTTCTCATTTTAAATGGACTGAGAATAACATTACTTAATAAATGTTCCTTCGCGTTCTAACTAGAAAGGATGTCTATAATCGAGATAAGAGGACTATCTGCAGGATATGGCAGGAAGACTGTGCTCTCTAACCTCAACCTAGTGATCACTAAGCCAAGCTTTGTCAGCGTGATAGGTCCCAACGGTGCAGGAAAGACTACTCTTCTCAGAGTTCTTGCAGGTCTCCTCAGACCGAGAGGCGGGCTAGTCAAGATACTTGGCGTCGATGTGAGCAAGAAGTTTCCTAGCAGCATCAAGGTGAGGCTTGGGTATGTTCCTCAGCGAGACTCAATAAACTATGCTGTCCCGGTTACGGTCTTTGACGTGATAGTGTCTGGGCTCATCGATGTATGTCCAGCTCCAAGAACAGTCACCAAGAGAGAGGTTAGACAGAGAGCATGTAGGGTAGCCTCTGCTCTAGGAATAGACGATCTACTGGACTCATACTTCCATGAACTCAGTGGTGGGCTACAGCAGAGAGTGCTCCTAGCTAGAGCACTGATAAAGGATCCTGACATACTCCTTCTTGATGAGCCTCTCAGCAACCTTGATGAGGCTACTCAGCAGGAGGTTCTCAAGTTGCTGAGACACTTGGTGGACAAACATTTGAAGACGGTCATAATGGTGACTCACGACCTCGACGTGGCCCTAGAGTGGTCAGATCTCGTGGTGCTAATATCACGTGGAGGAGCACGAACATTTAAGCCAGGTGTTCACGAGGACGTGGAGAGGCTTCTCGAGAGTTATCCCGAGGAGGAGCGAAAGATTATACCTAGCAGGAGACCCTACTGTGGCTAGTAGATGCTGGGTGAGGTACTGCTGCTCTCACTGTTCATAGCTCTAACGTCAGGATTTACAACGAGCTACGCAGCATTTTCTCGCTCTGAGTTTCTCATAGTGACTGTTGCTCACTCAGCGCTTGCTGGTCTTTCCGTGCTCTACTACATATCGTACATCTTTGGATTTCAAGTATCAAGCATGCATGAGTGGCTGATGCTCGTGCTACTCACCACAGTGGTGTGTCTCGCCGTTGGAAGAATAAGAGAGCATGGAGAAAAAGAGCTGATCTCTGCAGTGATCTTTGCACTGACACTGAGCATAGCTGCACTCTTCATGGCTCTCCTTCCAGGTAACCTGATAGCGAGAATGTGGAACTTCCTCACTGGGAGCATTCTCCTGGTGACTCACCTAGACCTCCTAATAGTGTCCGTGATCTCGCTAGTTACATGTTCTCTATACACGTTCTTCTACAGGGAGTTTCTGCTCATATCATATGACTACGAGTATGCTCTCTCTACAGGAATACCGGCCAGACTGCTGAACTACATCTTGTCCATGTTGATATCGCTGATAACGATTGTGTGCGTATACACGGTTGGTCTCTTTGTGACGTACTCAATACTGATGATTCCTGGAACATTACTGTCACGTGCAAGACTAAGGACAAACAGCATGATCGTGCTGAGCTCAGCTATAGTACTACTATCTCTATTGACGTCAGTTCTCTTAAGCAGCTACGTGCCTGTACCACCAAGTGGTCTCTGCGGAATAATTGTGTGCGTATTGTCTCTTGTGCCATACCTAGCCAGGATTATCAGGACTTAGCCTCTGCAGCAGTCTCAGACTTGAGCTCTCTAAGTATCTCCTCCGCGGTCTTCTTTCCTGATAACAGCATTCCCCCAAATATTGGCCCCATCCTCGGAAGTCCGTGCACAGCTGCAGCAGCCATGCCTGTCGTGTATAGTCCAGGCGCAACTCTTCCACTGTACTTAACAACAAGCTCCTCAGCAACTTCCGGCACGGCTGGTCCTTCTCCAGGTATCTCTATCTTGAGCCTCATCTTTCTCGATGCTATGTTCACGACTGCTGCCTCATGTCCCGTTGCATCTACGACCACTCTCGAGCGAATGAAGAGCGGATCAACCCACAGACCAGCCATGTGTACAGCGGTCCAGTTTATGACTACTCCTAGTATCCTTCTACGTTCTCTGTCAGTCACTATATCCTCAACTGACACGCCCAGGAGAACCTTTGCACCTGCATCGATTGCTGCACATGCAAGCTTTGCTATTAGCTCTGCTGGATCCACAACAAGCACCTCTCCAAGATCAGTGTATCGTATTCTGAAGTCTCTCTCAAGAAGCTCTTTGAGTGCTGGCTCCACGACTATTGCTGGGATGAGCATACCACCACCACCTATTCCTCCTCCAAAGCTAAGTCTACGCTCAACAACGAGAACCTTGGCTCCCTCCCTCGCTAGATAGTAGGCACAGGAGAGACCTGAGGGACCTGCCCCAACAATGACAACATCAGTCTCAGAGACCTCGAGGAGCTTCTTGAGTCCAGCTTTAAGTATGTTCTGAGTTATGGTCTTAGAATCTATTCCACGTAGCTGTTGTGACACTGTGACATGAAAGCTAGGAGAGACAGATAATAACTATTATCTTGTCAATGAGACGAGGAGATAACCTTATTCAAGTCCGTATCAACATAACAGACGGTAATGGAGAGAGAACAAGTATGTGAGTGCTTGAGAAGGCTCGAGAAGAGATTAAACAGTCTTCTCAGGATCTGTCACTTAATTCCCTACGAGACTGCGATGTATAGACTTGCCCTTCTCTTCTCCTCAATGCTCCAGATGAGCGTTGACATAGCGTATGTCCTCTGCAGAGAGATAGACCCAGACAGATGTGACAACTTCGAGGAGGTCCTAAACGTTCTGAGAAGTCTCGGAGTAATCAGGAAGACCTCCGAGGCAGCCCTGAGAGAGCTAAACACGATGCTCACAGCAATATCAAGAATGGATGGAGTCAGCTTATCAGCATTCATAAGAGACAACATGGATAGAGCTATCGAGCTAACGTTAACATACACGCACGACATGATAAGGTACCTAGACGAGTACTGCAAGCCGAGATTTGCTGCAAGGCTGAGCCGCTGATATCACTACTTAAAGACCTGACCTACCTGAGCCTCCGAGGTCAGAAGATATGATAAGCAAGTTAGCTATGCAGAACTTCAAGTGCTTCGAGAATAAGCGTGAGATAAGGTTCTCCAGGTTCACATTCATACATGGACGTGCAGGTAGTGGGAAGTCGTCAATAACACATGCAGTGAGGATCCTCACAAAGACCTACATGTTAACTCCCATAGTGAGAGACTTAGACTTCTCTGTGCTCAATGTGGAGGAGATTCTTCCAAAGCGAGACCCAACCAAGAGGACTAGACTTGAGCTAGAGGGCTCGCTGAGAGTTCCATACATAAAGACGGATCTACTGTTTGACATAGAGCTGTCCTTATCTATAAGTGATGGAATCTTGAGCACTGGAGTTAGGATTGGCGAGACCACGATGCCTAAGGCAGAGATGCTACAGTCAATGTTCTCATACGTATGTAAGGAGTACAGAGAAGGCAGGTACAGCGTTAAGCTAGAAGCTCACTACCTGACTCAGTC
>JALWFJ010000047.1 GCA_027036495.1 Thermoproteales archaeon | reverse complement strand
AGACCTTGTAGTAACGACGAAGTACGACTTAATTGCTCACAAGTTCGTAAACGTTGACAAGACCGTAAAAAGAGGCTTCTCCTCAATAACAAAGTATATCGAGTATGGTTTTGACAAGGTCGTGCTTGTACATTACTCGGAAAAGAAGCCAAGTACCACACTGTACAAGACAACCCTAGTGACTCTCCTCACGAGACCACTGCTGCAATGGGCCGGATACGTCGTTGTCAGAGGATACGAGATAGATGAGCTCTTAGTGCTCAAAGTACCAACATACAACAGGTCGACTGAGCTGTACGGCTCAAGAGGGCAAGCAATGAAGTCTCTTATAAGAGGTTACTTGAAGACTCACAGATAGACTCCGTCTTAGGAAACGAGCTCCTTATAACTTAGGGGAAGGCTAACTTGAAGCTGTAACTTAGGTAATGACGACGCAGAGCAGAATATTTGAGCATGGTTATAGCTTGATACTCAGCTCAAAGTATAGAAAGATCAGGATAGCATCCTCGGTAGCACTGATAACGTTGTACCCCTTAGGAATCTATCTTCTCACAGGGAGACCATACATTGCGCTGCTTCTCCCCCTTCTATATATCTCGTACATGCCTTTACTGCTGCTAATCTACAGGTTCTTTGCTGGGAGATTTGGAAGGTCAAAATTTGCCTTGTCTCTAGCGATCGGTATACCTTCTCTTAGCTCAGTAATTGACTTAATAATATCAATTATCATAAGAAGGGTAGTTGCTTTTCTCTCAATAATACTCTTCAACGCGGTCATGCAGTGTACGGTAATCATAGCAAACTTAAATGATAACGACAAGAAGCATGACGTTAAGACGTGGATTGGCTCAACTCTGCCTACACTCTCTCTAGTACCTTACCAGGTGGTAGTCTCTAAGCTAGTCTCCATACCTGTTACAACGTACATAATCGTGGATCTTCTGTCACTTGCACTGGCATACCTCAGTACATTGCAGACCTTCCGCATAGTAAACAAGACAGGAGGTCCAGTGATGCTTAGACTGCTGTCAGCTCTCCTAAATTCTCTAGCCGATGTGAGAGAGCCATTCGAGAGAGAGTTCTCAAAACTTGGAGAGGACGTATATACGACGATTCATCTACTGAGACTAAGGACACTAAGCAGGAGGGACCTCCTGATAGTTGTCCCTTACCTGCATTTTGGTCCCTTCTCAGGCACGGTAGGGTCACAGCTCATGTATGATCTAGTTCACGTGCTAGAGAGGAAGACAGGGGTAGACGTGGTTCTGCTTCACGGAGTAGGCAGTCACGAGCTTGATGTTGTAGATCTAGAAAGCAGTAGAGCAGTAGTAACCAAGTGTGCTCAAGCAGCTCTGGAGCTTATTGGAGCTTCTGATTCCTCTCTTTCCGGCGTGCTAACCACATCAAGACCATCTCGGATCTGCGGCAAGTACATCTGTCTCACGAAGGTTCCTCTCTCAGACGTGGATCTAGTAGTGATGACCAGGACGGTTAACGCCTCTGACGACATTCCTCTCGAGATCTACAGGAAAGTGAGAAGCTCCTACACAGGTAGGAAGCTAATAATGGTAGATGCTCAGAACGGGTTTGAGGGGAGCTCAGAGTGGCTTCCTGAAGAGCTACATGAGCTTGAGGCAATGCTCAGAAGCCTAGCATTACAGGAAAGTGACGATGTGCTGAGACTCAAGGGGGCATGGACCTTCAGAGACGTCAGCTATCCAGAGGTTGGCAGACTTGGCGTCAGAGCACTGCTTCTTCGCTACACAGACGGCACTAGCTCTAAGAAGGATGTCCTCCTAGTAGTATTTGACAGCAACAACATAAAGAGAAGTCTCTACAACGCAGTCACGAGAGAGCTCTCTAGAGAAGATAGGATAGTCGAGATCTTGACTACGGATAACCATGAGCTTGTCAGCTTAGTGAGTGGTAAGGGATACAACGTGCTTGGTGAGCTAACAGAGAGTAAGGTAATAGTTGGACTTGTGAGAGATATGCTGAACGAGCTCGAGAGAAAGCTTGAAGATATCGTGTCAATAGGCTACAAGCCAGTAACCGTCAGAGTGAAGGTCCTAGGCGAGCTAGGATTCAACTTCATTAAGACAAAACTAGCAAGCTGTGTGAGCAAGGCAAGAGACATAGCATTAATACTGATACTTCCTCAAGTGCTATGCATCGCAATGTTCCTAGTTTTTCTGATGCTCTAACACGATGGATCAAATAAATTTACGAGAACTCGTGAACACGTTGGTAAGATACTACAACTTCAGGCTCGAGAACACGAGACCGTGCAGACTTGCTCGGGAGCTAACGTGCTTTGAGTTCCTGGTATTGACCATACTGAACCAGAACACTAGTGACGTTCTCGCTGATAAGGCCCTTAGAAATCTCTGGACCAGATTTGGTAGACCTCTCATGCCAGAGGTGCTGGCAAATTGTGACCTAAACGAGCTAGCCGACCTCATACGAGTTTCAGGAATGTACCGAAGAAAAGCCGGAACCATAGTGAGTCTCGCTAGATCTCTGCTTAGTATGGGAGGCGAGAACTATCTTGAGATAGCACCTGTGAGCGAGATCGTAAATCTACTGAGATCAGTAAAGGGCTTGGGCGAGAAAAGTATTGACGTGTTTCTGCTATTCAAGAGAGATTACCCAACTTTTCCCATAGACACACACATAAGAAGGGTGTGTAGCAGACTTGGACTCAGCGAGAACTCGAGTTATCTAAGACTTCGTGAATACTTTGTTAGACAGCTTGGTCCCGACGTGAACCTACTCAGACTTGCACACTTGGTGCTGATACATCATGGAAGAGCTGTCTGCAGAGCTTCATCTCCAAAATGTGACTCGTGTCCTATAAATGTGCAGTGTAGGTTCTTCCTGAGGAGGAGACGTTCAGGACTCGACACCTAGGCAGAAGACTTAATAATTTCCAACAGCTAACCTATGAGACAGGAACATGAGTTTTACTGAGGATCCTAAGATTAGACTAATAAAGGAGCACATTGAGGGACTCATAAGAAGATTAGAGAAGTGGGTCCTTGACCAGAAGAGGTTCGTGTCAGAGCTGGAGAAGTATGGCGAGTACATATCAGGTAGCGAGGATAGGCTATCTCTACTGTACTCAGCACAGGCAATGTTAATGTACATAGAGAGGACACTGAAGGACTTTGAGTCGTGGCTCAATAACCCAGTGATAACCTCTATAATGCCCGTAGACTTGCTAAAGGAGCTAGAGGAGAAGCTCAGAAAGATAGTGATCGAGTTCGTGAAGCTGGATATAGACCATACATCAAAGTACACTGAGCTCCTGAAGAAGATCTCATCAGAGCAGTCACTACCAGAGATACTGAAGCTGTACTTTGAGCATAAGCTCGTGCAGGCAACACCAAGAGAGACCGAGAGACGTGAGATGCCTCGCTTCGTGTAGGTATAGATGACTTAACATCTTTCTCACTCTTTCTCAAGGCAGCATTAACATCCTGTAATTACTTAACTAGGATGTCTAGTCTAATCTTGTACATTCTTGGTGCGTAGTCGCGTACAATCTTTCGGTTGATTATCTTAACTTCTCTCATCACACGGGCAGCTTCTCTCTTAACGATCTCCTCAGCTTCCTCAAAGATGTTGGGCTCTTTCCCTACGTGGTAGAAGTGCACTACTCCTCCTTCTCTCCTCACGCAGCGTAATCCATGCTCAAGATACTCATGTGCTCCTAGAGGCAGTGTCATTAGTACTCTATCAGCCTTCTCGTAGAAGGTTGGAGCAACATCTCGCACATCTCCCTCTATAGGTACGATTTTTCCTCTAAGCTTGTTAAGACGTATGTTTTCAATCATGTAGTATATTCCCCAGGGGTTAAGCTCGACTGCATGTATTATCCTGATGTCAGGCTGAAACTTGCAGATGGCTACCGCGTAGGGGCCAGCTCCCGCGAACAGGTACAGTATCGTTTCTCCAGGTCGTACTTGCTGAGCTATGTCTAAACGGTCACTGTGGTCTCTTGGAGAGAAGTACACCTTTGTTGGATCAACCTTGA
>JALWFJ010000046.1 GCA_027036495.1 Thermoproteales archaeon | reverse complement strand
ATCGTTGTTCAGGTAGAGTCTCCATTTGTCGTTCATGCTAGGCTTAGCTACCTGGAGTCTAGACTTAACCTTGGCTCTTTAGTCGTGATTGATGATAGGTCTGGTCTGAGACTGCTTGCACGTGTATCTAACATATCTAGGAGGAACGTCATACAGGATGATAGGCTTCTGCAGAAGATAGACTTCGACTCTGTCAAGCTCTTGGAGGAGTACGGCATAGACATAGAGTACCTCACTACCACCACCACTGCTAGACTCTCAGTCATAGGAGAGATAGAGCTAGACAGACACAGCGTCAGACCGCCACGTAGGCCACCGAGACTCTACTCGCTCATAAGGATGCCAACAAGAGAGATGCTGGAGAAGATACTGAGCCCAGGACAGAGAGACACCGTGATACACATTGGGTCTCTGAGAGATAACACGGACGTCAAGCTGTACCTCAATGCAGATAAGCTCGTGACACATCACTGTGCAGTTCTAGCAGCCACAGGAAGTGGGAAGTCCTGGCTTGCTGGCATAGTGATAGAGGAGCTTGTGCTCAGGACAGAGGTTGCAGTCATAGTGTTTGATCCACATAGCGAGTACTCTGCCATGCAGGTGCCAGCATCAGCTATGGGCATCAAGCTGAGCGAGGAGGAGGAGAGTCTTGCCAGAAGAATCTCCGAGAGAGTAACAATATACGTGCCTGCTAGAGCTGATGCAAGCGCCATAGACTCGTACTTCAGGAGAAGATTCGGTAGAGACCGAGTATACGAGAGGTTTGGCATACATCCAACAATGCTTCCTCTCTCGGTGCTCAGCAAGCTGCTAGAGCACTACTATGGTCTCTCTGAGACGCAGAGGAGGGTTCTCGAGGAGGTCTGGGGAGCAATATACGGACTTGCAGATGAGTATGTGACTCTACGTGACCTCATCTCAGAGATTGAGCGTGTAGGTAGGCAAGCACTTCCTCGAGGATATGCTGGTGAGGCATCTCTGTCAAGCCTTGTGTCAAAGCTGAGGCTCCTCTTTGAGAACAGACCCTTCTTCATCTTCAGGGCTGGAGAGTACTTTCAGGGAAGGCTTGTCAAGATGCTTGATGTTGAGGCTCTTGTCAGGAGTCCAGGAGTGAAGATATTTGACCTGAGTGGCCTAGACTACGTTGATCAGCAAGCTCTCGTTGCGGTCATACTTGACAAGCTTCTCAGACTTGCCATGAGGAGGAGGTGTAGACCAACTCTAGTAGTGGTGGAGGAGGCGCACAACTTTGCTCCAAGCAGAGGTGACAGCTTAAGTCTCCCTGTTCTCATGAGAATAGCTAGAGAGGGTAGAAAGTTCGGCATTGGTCTCCTACTGATCAGTCAGAGACCGACCAGACTTCATCCAGACATCCTCAGTCAGTGCATGACGCACATATTTAAGAGGATAATAAACCCAGTAGATCTCAAGTATGTACGTGACGTGGCTGAGCAGGTACAGACTGAGGATCTACAGGAGCTCAAGACCCTGAGCGAGGATGAGGCACTCATCATAGGGCTTGCAGTGAAGGTGCCCGTTCTTGTCAAGGTCAGAAAGAGGTACACTGCACATGGAGGAGTGACGCCTAGCCTGACATTCTCCCTCGCCGATGAGGCTTCAGTCCCAGCAGGAAGTGCTTTATAACCCTGCCGCTCAAGATAGCGATGTTCTACCGTGAGGATAATCATAGGATCACCAGTACTTGCAGTACCTAGACCCTGGCTCTACTTTCATGTTGAGGCGGTAATTGTGAATGCATACGAGGTTCTTACTAAGAACATACATCTCCGACATAGGTGCAAGACGCTTCACGAAGTGCTTCAATGCGACATGGGGATCGAGCTGTGGCTTGACAGTGGTGGATATCAGTTTCTACGTCACAACATTGAGCCGAGGATAGAGAAGATAGCGGAAGTGTACAATACCTTTCAAGATGTTAAGTACTACCTCTCTCTGGACTATCCACCATCACCACTAGACGACTATGACACTGCCAGGAGAAAACTCGAGAGATCGTTTGAAAACTTTGTTAAGCTGAGGAAGCTCCTTGATCCTGAGATCTCGGACAGGCTCATCCCAGTCCTGCACTACTGCAGGTACAGAGACCTACTGTTCAGCTTCCTGCACAGGTACCTTGATCACGAGGTTCCCGTGCTTGCAGTTGGGGCACTAGTGCCATACATACTGATACTGAGAGGAGTCAAAGGTAACAGCAGAAGAGAAGCACTGATCTTTCTAGCACAGCTCAGAGACATCTTGAGAGACTCTGGAACGAAGCTTCATGTTCTTGGACTAGGCAGTCCAGTGATAGTTCCGATACTCGAGATAATGGGAGTAGACTCAACAGACTCTAGCACGTGGCGCATCAAGGCCGCCTACGGCAAGGTTGTTCTTCCGGGAGGAGGAGAGGTTCACGTCACCTCAAGAAACGTGAACTTTGGGAGAAGAAAGGCAACGAGTGGAGATATAGATCTGCTCTACAGGTTTCTTAGAGCCAAGTCCTTCCCCCTAATTGACCGATTCAGCGAGATATACAGCAACTTTGAGTACAGGGCGCTAGTTAACTGCTTCGTCATTCTTCACAGTAGGGAGCTTCCAAGATCGAGGACATTTCTAAGACTATTTAACGAGATATCGAGCATCGTTAATAGTGGGATAAACGTCTACCAGTCAGGGATGATGAGGCTTGTGAGGTCAGAGAGGTGAAGAGCTGGGCTAAGCTGAGCCTGTAGAACGTTCTATAAAGCTCTCTCCTAAGGTTCAAGTCCTAGACATGTCGCTCAGTGACGCGCTGCTTCGACCTCCTCGAGGAATGAGAGACCTTCTTCCTGAAGAGTACTATCCCATGCTCTACCTGTTTGATAAGCTCTCGAGGGTTGCGGAGAGCTATGGGTACCTCAGGATAGATACTCCAGCAGTAGAGCACTTTGAGGTTCTCAAGGCTAAGGCTGGAGAGGAGGTGGTAAACGAGATCTACTACTTCAAGGATAAGGCAGGCAGAGAGCTTGGACTGAGGTTTGACTTGACTGTTCCAGTTGCCAGAATCGTGTCCTACAGGAAGGATCTGCCTAAGCCAGTCAGGTGGTACTACATAGGCAAGGTCTGGCGCTACGATGAGCCTCAGCATGGAAGGTACAGAGAGTTTCACCAATATGGAGCAGAGCACGTAGGGACTAGGTCCATACTTGCAGATGTGGAGATTCTTCAGCTACTTGTGGACTCTCTGCTGAGCACTGGACTAGAGGGCTTCAGCGTGAGGATAAATGACAGGAGAGTCATCGACCATGTTCTCTCTAGGCTGAGTGTGTCTGATCCTGACTTGAGGATCAAGGTGTTGAGAGTGCTTGATAAGCGTGGTAAGGTCGCAGACGAGGAGCTCAGAAGGATGCTCATCGAGCTTGGACTAAGTGAGTCCACAGCTAGCAAGCTAATGGATCTTGCAAACACTGTGGTGCCTCTAGAGAAGGTCATTGACGTCTTTGAGGAGCTAGACGTGCCTCAAGAGATCAGCGAGCAGCACTCAAGACTGATAACCGAGCTCAAGATCAGTGGCTACCTGCAGTACATGATCTACGACTTTGGCATAGTGCGAGGACTAGACTACTATACTGGCCTCGTGTTTGAGGCATACATCCCAGAGTATAAGCTCGCAGTAGGTGGTGGCGGCAGGTATGACGACCTCATAAAGATATACTCGGGAAGCGACATCCCAGCGCTCGGGTTCGCCATAGGCATAGAGAGGCTAGTTGAGGCACTGACGCTGCAGGGAAAGCTTCCAAGACCAAGACTAGGGCCAGACTACTACATATACATACTTGGCGACAACATAGAGCTAAGATCACTAGGCTACAAGCTAGCTAAGGCCTTGAGAGCAAGAGGGTACAGAGTAGTACAGGAATGCAGCGAGCGTAGCCTGAGAACAGCACTTGAGCACGCATCAAAGATAGGTGCAAGATTCTTCATCCTAGTAGCTCCACGAGAGGCATCACGTGGAGCAGTAAAGATCAGAGACCTAGAGAAGTGGGAAGAGAGGGAAGTCAAGATCACTGAGATCTTAG
>JALWFJ010000045.1 GCA_027036495.1 Thermoproteales archaeon | reverse complement strand
ACTATGAGTGACTTTATTTTGTTAGCAGACTTGACTATGTCTGACAGTCTTGATAGATCCTCAAGCTCGTAAGCTTGCTCCGTTCCATCTTCTAGAGTTAGCTTAACTCTCCACTTACCGCCATATTTAAGTGCAATATCTGTCGGCTTGCCTTGAACATGGATCCTCCCCCTGTATATTATTGCTACCTCATCTGCTTGAGATGCAAGCGTTAAGTCATGTGACGAGAATAGTATTGTCAATCCTCTTCTTGTAAGCTCTCTAAGTGCATTTATTAGGTCAATTCTAGCTGCCGGATCAAGTCCAGCCTCTGGCTCGTCTAGAATGACAAACTCTGGGTTCGGTGCAAGTGCAGCTGCAATATCAACCTTCCTCTTCTGTCCTGTAGACAGCTCACCATACTTCCTCTTGGCGAGCTCCCTAGCACCTACAAGTTCTAGAGAATGAACTATGTCTGAGAGAGTTACCTTGACTCCGGCTAGTGCTGCAACTAGCTTAATGTTGTCAATTACGGACAAGTCATCTATGAGCTTTGATCCCTCAAGTACAGCTCCAATCTTCTTCGCTAAGTGTCTTGGAAGCTCACCTTTAACCTCCTCTCCTAGTAGTACTATCTTACCACTATCAGGTTTTCTTAAGCCAAGGACACACTCTATCAGCGTCGTCTTGCCAGCACCATTAGGACCTACAAGACATGTGAGAGTGCTCTTCCTGACAGACATGGATGCCCCATCTAGTGCAATTATGTCTCTATACCTCTTTCTCAGATCAACGACCTCAAGCACGTACTCCATGTCCAATCACTATTGAGATTACTGGTATCTCATATTTGTTTAACCCTAACACCTCTACGACACGCTGTTTATCAAAACCTGCAACAATAACCGATGCTAGGTCCTCCGCTGTAGCAGCAAGATGAATGTTCTCAGCGACAACACCTGCATCAACTAGGCAGAACTTGTAGTATGCCTTACCATACTTCCATAACCCTCTGCTTAGGTCTGCTACGAGAATAATGAGTAGTGGTGCATTACGAAGCTCTGACTGTCTAAGACAGTCAACTAGTGTGTATGGATAACATGGAGCAGCTATTACTCCAAGTCTATGTTCATCATACTCATAGTAGTACACTCCAGGCTCAAGACCATCTACGCGTAGAGCTACGACATAGATGTCTATACCGTGGAGTCCACCTGAACTTGGACTTGCTCTAAATGGATAGTCCAGCTTCTCATAAATACCGTCAATCCTCACTGTAACACCAGCAGCAGAAAACAAGATGTTAGACAGCTGCTGTAGGCTGACCGGTCTCCAAGGATTGAAAATACGTCTACTCCTTCTGCTAACTATAACGTCAAAGAAGGTCTTCTGAGTAGGACGTGGCGGTGGTAACTGTACAGTTCTCCCAAATCTCTTGACTAGAGATATACCTTCAGGAAGAGTTCTCTTCCTCAATATCTGCTCTTCCTCTGCATCAAGCTCACGATCAATCTCAAGTACTCTATCGACCAGAGACTCAATATGTGACATATCTAGTCCAAGATCAGCGCTACTGGAGCTAAGAGAGTCTTTGGAAGATCAAGCCTAGGATAAAGCTGAACTTTTCCACCTAGCACCTCATGAGCTCTACCAACAAGATAACCTGCAAGCACAGCACCAGTAACTAGTCCTCGCTCACCCTCAACAATAAATGACCTAAGACTTGATATGACAGGAACTATACACCTACTAGCTAGGCTGATCTTAACACTGCATGGAATCATGGAGGAACCTGACACTATCTTAAAAACTTGGTCATTATCAACTAACACAAGATCAATGTACTTATATGCATTTAGCTCAATAAAATGCTGCACAACCTTACGTGCATACTCAGGTATTGGAACACTTTTCTCGAAGTCGCTATGCCCGTAAACTAAAGACTCAATATCTTGCTCACTGACTGTAGAGTCATCATTAAAAATATTCATCACGTAGAGAGCAGTAAAAGAACGCTCAAACGCTCTATAATTCCTCACATTAACCTTAATAGGTTTTGACATTATTTGACCACTCATATACTAGATTCACCCTTTAAGAGAGGTCTAGCTATAAGAACATTAAGTATAACATGCGCAATAATAGCGCTCAAGACTCCACCTAACAGTAAAAGTAAACTTAGTATGAGGTCATCTATCAGCTTAACAGCACGCAGATAAATTGGTAAATGTGCTCTCGCAATAAATAGTATTATCATTCCAACTATAGGCCCAACTATGAGCATCGGTAAAAAGCCAAGATTTGAATATACCTTAACTGCTAAGATAAAGCCACCTCGGATTAACTCCTCTGCTATAGCATAGATTACTAGACAGGACATTGTTACAATATACCTATCAGATAAATACAATTCAGTATATCGCTCTATAGCAGGCGTATCTAGCTCTAGTCTTACTGGATCAACACGATTTAACACGAATAGGCTAAGCCTTGTATCAAGGAGCGATAATAGATACCCTATGAGGGGACTTATAACCACCAAGTATGGATAATATCCAAGAAAGAAATTAAGTAATATGTTGTGATTTTGCAAACCTACGATAACAATATTAGTAGTTATTCCAAAGATTGCAAATAAAGCAAGTGAAAGCTGTCTAACTTTTATCGACATAGACTCTAATTATGAGAACATTACATTATATTTACAGTGCCTAAGACAGTCATTTTGATTTCTCTCTGTCTAGTCTCTCTAAGAAGTTTCATTAGGAAATCTACTTTGCAAGCCTTCATGCTTGTTGTTACGAGTACACCTGTGTACATGTCAGTTACTTGCATGTCTAGTATAGTTTTTAAGTGTTTCTATATTGTGCCACAGCATGTTGTCCAAGAGCACCAACATCCACTTAAGATCAGTGGAGTTCTAGATAGTCTACTTATGTTAACCCTTCTTACAGTAAGCGATCTACTATGAGCGGTCTCTTTGTGTATTTTTCCGTTGAGTAACTCTCTTCTTTCTTCGCTCATTACTAGTCATGTAGGTGCCTTATCGTAATTGTTTAAACGTTATGTACTCGTTTAAGGTGGAGAATGGTGATAAGGTGACAGAGTCGATCTTGACTGGCTCTTTGGTTAGAGATCTTCTCTACAGGTCAGGTAACTCCTGTAGAGGCACTGTGACGTTATCTTAGTCTCGTGGTTAGATTAACGTGGTGGTATTGTTGTCTTGCTACTGTTGAGGAGATTCTTATTCGTGGTGATGATGTGACCCCGTACTGAGTGGTGAAGAACGTGACTACTGCTGATGCTTGTGTCAGTGTCGGAAGATCTCATCACTTTTTCTCAGGGCGGAGCTCTATCATCACGCTAGAAGTGCTTTGTCTACTAGGTTCTTTAGCTCGTGGAGCTTTTTCTTTGCCTCTTCTAGTTGTCCCTGCTCTATTAGCTTACTGATATGGTCGATCTCTGTGTGTATTCTTGACCTATAGTCAAGCTCGACTGTTCTGAACTTTGGTATTGCTATGTCTAGGTGTACTGGCAGTTTTCTCCAGATGTCTTGGAGAAATGGGGGGACAATGTACATGTTTATCAGCATGTTTGCATACTTGTAGGATGCGTGTGCTATCAGTCCGTACTTTACTAGTTCTGACACTGCTTCCTTTAGCTTGTCCTCGCTTAGGTCTCTTCTTCTGAAGATTATCTTCATTGCTGGAAGGTATATTGTCTCTGCAAACGTGTTGAATAGAATTAGCTTTCCTTCGCTCACTATATCTCCGTCGAGGTACATTATTAGTGCGAGCTCCTTGCTCTCTCTGCTAAGTAGCTTCAAGCTATCTACAACGTCTCTGGAGAGTTCTTGCTTCACATTCTCGCTCTCTGCCAGTATCTCTACAAGGGCTTCGTACAGGAGGTCACGTACTCTTAGAGAGATTGTCCTAAATCTTATTATGTATCCGAGGTCTGACCTCAGTATTGCCTCGTCAGGTATTATGCCTCTGAGCTTGCTACTCATGAACTCTATCAGATAGTCCTCATATCTCGTGAGCTCGACGCTGTGCACGTTCCACTCCGTGTCTTTGTACCTTATGTATTCAGGAAATTCTAGTGCAAGCCACAGTTTCTCTACATCCTTGATTCTTCCTCGTGACAGAAATCTCTCGTTTAGGAACTCTCTCAGTCTAGTCTTGACCTCGGTGA
>JALWFJ010000044.1 GCA_027036495.1 Thermoproteales archaeon | reverse complement strand
TAAGGTTATCAGCATGCTGGCACAGCTAGGGTTCACGTACGTGAGAATATCAAACATAATACCGATAGATGAATCTACACTAAGCTTATCCTGCATGCTGGACGAGGAGACTAAGCCTAGAGTTGAGAACATGCTTGACTCTCTAGCCAGAGAGACTCTTCATGGATCTCTTGGAGTCGAGATGGCTCACGTGAATTCCTCCCCATTCAGGAGCTGTCCATACATGACGAACAGAGCTGTCTATGTTGCTGTTGATGGTGCTGTAGTGCCCTGCATGTACTATAGTCACGATATATGTACATATATTGAGGGCGTGAGAAGAGAGATCAGACGTGTAGCATTTGGACACGTAAAAGACGGGCTACTCAAGGTCTGGTCCTCACAGAGATACGTCAAGTTCAGACTACAGCTAGCAGTAAATGCAATTCCATCGTGTTTCAGCTGCAGACTCAGGTGGTACTGTCCATTGACTACAAGCAACCTAGAGGACTGCATTGGGAATAGTCCCACATGTGCTCACTGTCCCTTCCTCCATGGACTCGCCATCTGTCCGATCTAGCCCAACCTGGGTCACACATAACTGTAGCTGTACACGAAATTCTCAATAAAGAAAGTAGAATGATCCACGCAAACAAACTTACCCTCTAGTCAGCAACATGTAACAAGAGTATATGAGTAATCCAAGTCCCGTCAAGTCAGGTACAGAAGATGTATCGATAATTGAGGGTGTACGCGACCTATACGAGAAAGCTAAGAAGAGCGGCATTGAGACTGTATGGGACAGGTTTCAGCGTCAGCAACCTCAGTGTAAGATGGGCATCCTTGGTGTCTGCTGCAGGAACTGTGCAATGGGGCCATGTAGAGTCATACCTACATCTCATGGCACAAGAGCAGGTGTCTGCGGAGCAACTGCTGACACCATAGTGGCTAGAAATCTGCTACGTATGATAGCTGCTGGAGCTGCTGCGCACAGTGATCATGCACGTGACATCTTGTTTGTAGTGAGAGCAGTGGCTGAGGGAAAGACGCATGCATATGAGATAAGGGACAGAGCGAAGTTAAGATGGATTGCGGAGAGGCTTGGAGTAGACACTGAGGGCAAAAGCGACACCGAGATTCTGCGCGACATTGTCAGAGTTCTTGAGCGTGAGTTCGGTAAGCAAGACGATGAGCCTCTGGCCCTAGTTAAGGCTCTGGCTCCGAGAAAGAGAATGGAGCTATGGAGCAAGCTGGGGGTTGTCCCAAGGAGCATCGACAGAGAGATATGTGAGGCTCTTCATAGAACTCATATTGGCGTGGATGCAGATCCTTTCAGCTTGATAGCTCACGGAGTCAGAACAGCTCTCGCTGACGGCTGGAGCGGCTCAATGATGGCTACCTTGCTGAGCGATGTGCTTTTTGGCACTCCTAGAGTAATCAGATCAAGAGCAAATCTGGGAGTCCTGAAGGAAGACTATGTGAACATAGTTGTGCATGGACACAACCCAGTGCTATCAATGAAGATTGTGGAGGCTGCGATGAGCGACGACATGCAGAAGCTTGCTCAGGAACACGGTGCTAGAGGAATAAACGTCGTCGGGATGTGCTGCACAGGTAATGAGGTGCTCATGAGACTTGGAGTTCCTCCAGCTGGAAACTTCTTGATGCAGGAGCTTGCCATAGCTACAGGAGCAGTAGAGGCAATGATTGTTGACTATCAGTGCGTCATGCCATCACTAGTCAAGGTCGCAGAGTGCTATCATACTAAGATCGTGACAACGGAGAAGAAGATGAAGATACCTGGTGCGCTTCATGTAGAGTTTGAGTTTGAGAGAGCAGACGAGGTTGCTCGCGAGATTGTAAGGATAGCTGTAGAGAACTACAGCAGGAGATCAAAGGTCCGAGTCTCCATACCAAACATCACGAGCGAGCTTGTTGCTGGATTCAGCGTTGAGGCCATAGTTGAGATTCTGGGAGGCTCGCTTAAGCCTCTTTTAGATCTGCTCAGAGAGGGTACGATAAAGGGAGTAGTAGCCATAGTTGGATGCAACAATCCAAAGGTCAAGCACTGTAACAGTCACGTAACACTCACGAGGAAGCTCATAAAGAATGACGTCCTCGTGGTAGGTACAGGATGCTGGGCCATAGCAGCAGCAATGAGTGGTCTACTTCGTCCAGAGGCAGCAAGAGAGGCAGGACCTGGGCTGAGACAAGTGTGTGAAGAGCTCAAGATACCGCCATGCCTCCACATGGGGAGCTGCGTCGACTGCTCAAGAATACTTCTACTACTGAGAGAGCTTGCAGAGATGATGAACGTAGACATATCAGATCTCCCAGTAGCTGGGTCAGCACCTGAGTGGATGAGCGAGAAGGCAGTCAGCATAGGGACGTACTTCGTCGCGAGTGGAGTCTTTGTACACCTAGGAGTTGCCCCACCAGTTCTTGGAAGTCAGGCAGTCACTAGCATCCTCACAGAGGAAGCTGAGAAGCTTCTTGGAGGAAGATTCTACATTGAGGAGAACCCTGAGATAGCTGCAGAAGTGATACTACAGGTCATAGAGGAGAAGCGTAAGAGGCTTGGATGGCCTACATAGAGAGTGAGCCTAAAGATAGTAGTGAGTGGCAAGGGAGGAGTCGGCAAGACCACGATTACAGCTCTTCTCTCACTAATATTCTCAGACCTGGGGTACCAGGTAGTAGCATTAGACTCAGACTCTGTACCCAATCTCGCTCTCAGTCTTGGACTCCCCCCAGACAAGGCATCTAAGATAGTTCCACTTGCAAGAAACGACAGTCTCATCGAGAGAAAGACAGGTGTAAGGCCAGGAGAGGGCTGGGGGGTTCTGTTCTCACTTAATCCCTCAGTAGAGGATATACTTGAGAAATACAGCATAGAGGTGAGACCTAGATTGAGGCTAGTCGTTGTTGGAAGTGTAGACTCAGGTAAGAGCGGGTGTCTCTGTCCAGCACTGGCCCTAGCAAGAGCATTTCTGCTCTACGTTCTATCTAAGGTTTCAGGGATAGTGATCGTAGATTCAGAAGCAGGAGCCGAGGTATTCGGCAGAGGACTAGCAGAGAAGTTCGACGTCAATCTGTGCGTAGCTGAGCCAACACTGAGAAGCCTACTTATTGCGAGAAAGCTGATCGAGCTAGCAAGAGACCTACACATACGGAACAACATACTTGTGCTAAACAAGGTCACGAACGAGAAGCAGGCACTAGACCTAGCAAGGAGCATCATAGAAGACTCAGCTACAGAGGTGCACGTTGTACACTACGACGAGAAATTACTAAGGGTAGAACAAGACAAGTCTAGATTACCCATACCTGAGAGAGACAGCATAGCGTACAGAGATGTAAGCAGGATCGCTCAAGCACTTCTAAGATATCTCGGCTGAGATGGTGCATGAGCCGATGTATGATATCTCTAATAACTGCGGGAGGAAAGTCCTCACGCTTCGGTAGCTACAAGGCGCTTGCAATTGTGGACACTGAGCCAATTATTGTGAGAATAGTGAGGAAACTTCTCTCAGCAAGTTTTCGCGTGTTCATAGCTGTGAAGAACGAGAAGCAGCTCTCCACTCTTGTCGCGACACTAAGCAACTATGGTCTTGAGAGAGCTGTCACCATAGTGATTGATCATATAAGAGATCTTTTTCACCCACTGATACCCATATACACGCTATCTAGACTCATTGATGATCCATTCTTGGTTGTTGCTTGTGACATGCCAAACATCGGGACTAGAAGCATACTATACCTGTACGAAAATGCAGACAAGAACACCAGTGCAGTGGTGCCAAGATGGTCTAACGGCTACCTTGAGCCTCTATTTGCAGTGTACAATCCGCGTCACATCAGGAGGATGCCGGTAGAGAGGTATGTCAGAAGGGGGTCCTCTATGAGAGAGTTCATACATGACCTCGAGAATGTAGGTAAAGTCGTATACATTCCGGCAGAACATGTTCTCCTAGCTGAGCAACAAGAACATGTCTTCACGAACATTAACAGGCCTCAAGACATAGCATATACAGGTCAGTTCTAGGATACTAGTTTAGGGAAAAGAATCTGGCCCTGTAAGCCACACTTCTAGAGCTAGCCGAAGAGTTTTATGTCTATTGGCACTTCTCTCTCTTTCCACTCCGGTCCAAGCACCTCTCTCATTCTTTCTCTGAGCGTTAGTGGTACCTCTGCCTCCGTTCTTATTAGTTCCTGAAGGTCTGGCGGTGTTGTCCCCCTTAATCTCATATAGAGATCAACGTAGTGACTAAGCTTAGTTAGTCTGCACTTAGAGTTCTCGCAGGGTCTCAGACAGTTTCTCATTATCTCTATTATCATGTCTTCTGGAGTTTTCGCGTATGTTAGAAGCGCGGAAGGTGAGTGCTCAATCTCGAGAACCTTTCCCTGTACCGTGTCCTGTGCAGTCCACTTCTCCTTCTTTGCCTTTATCGTTACTGGAAGCTCGACTGGAGCTACTATTGTTGATACTCCTAGCCTGAGTGCAGCAAGTGCTACTGGGAGCAAATCTAGTGGTGGTGGTCCCCAGACAGCAAGCGCGACTCCAACCTTCGTTAAGACGTAGTTAGCAATCTCTGGATAGTTAGCAGCTATGTTCTTTCCAGCAAAGATCTCTGCTGCCCTTATTAGGACTCCAACAAAGTGTAGTGCTCCCAGCAGTGGAGAGCACTTCAGTACCTTCTCTGGAAAGAGGTCAAAGATTGTCTGGTCTCCCTCGACTGGAGTAACCTCGAGTATCTTTGCGAGTAGGCCAGCCACAATTATCAGGAAGTTTCTCTGAGCTAGCTCTCTCAGGACGCGTATGACCTCATTCACGTTTATCTGACGCGTGGTGCAGACAGCCACTACTACTCCAGGCATTGTTCCTGAAACTATGTCTACTCCAACTCCTCGCACGGCTGGGTCATTAAGCATTGGGTGTTTGAGACAGGCATCACCTTCCTGAACACAATCATAGGTTGCAAGCTGAGCTACATATACTGACTCCAGAAGAGTTACTATCAGAGTTGAGGAGTGTAATAGAGCATGAACGTAGTAAAGCGGGTCATCTCTGTAACCCTCAACTAGTGCAAGAAGCTGCTGCTTAACTAGCTCTGGAACCTCAAGAATGTCGCTCAAGGTCTTAGGCTCAAGACCTGTAACTAGGGAGATTATTGGAGTAGGTCTACTTATGTCTGGAAGCTTCACCTCCCAAGTCTGACCAAACTCGTTCACTATCTTTGAGAGGTCTTCTCTGCACTTCTTTGCAAGCTTGACAGCTAGACTCATTATCGTGAACGTTGTTGCTGGAACGTTAAACTCAGGCCTAACGTCGATGTCAAAGTACTTAAGCAGCGTCTCATCCCAGATCCTCGCCTTGGCTACCAGCTCATCCTGGTTATAGGGTGCTTCTCGCGTTACTCCTCCAATCTCTATCTTTACGTTCTCTGCCCTTATGCCCATTTAGCTATGACACTGGCAGAGAAGTTATAATGTGTTAATTGCAGGTCCACACTTAAAGATAGTGAAGAAATGTTGACTATCTCTCTGCGCTACTGTAGATACTTCTTCAGTATCTCTGGCCACTTAGTCTCCAGGAACTTAGGCAGATCGGATGAGTCTAGGGGACCAACAACAACCTTCCATCCAGTCTTCTCCTCTATCTCTGGTGCTAGCTTGGCGGCTTTACCTGGAATTATCAGTACTCTATGCTTTACCTTGTTCTCGATGCCGCTCTCTTTCAAGAACTTCGCGATAACGTCTGGACTGAACTTCCCAGCTGCTACGGAGACATCAACAGCGTAGCCCTCTGTGTCTATCACGAGCAGGTACGCATTTGCCTTGCCCTTCTCCAGGTCGGACGTCACTATCGAGTACGTCAATGCGAAATTGCACGTCACCAACACTGGAGAGTACTCGTCTGGGTTGCCCACGATCTTGAGCCCGGGAGTGACTGTTGATGGTCTTCTTGGGTCGGTGTAGTAGTTCTTTCTCAGTATTACTATTGGCAAGTAGGTGAATGCCTTGTCGCTTCTCATTATCAGGAGGTCTGCAAACCTTATAAGTAGCATTGCGGCAAGCGCGCTCTCGTAGAGCGGCTTTACATCGTCTGGAACGTCGGTATACCAGACTGTTGCAGGTACGCCAACCAGTGGGTAGCCAGCAAGCTCGTACTCCTCATTGCATGCTAGCCACCTTATGGCCGTGAATGTCTTGACAGTGTACCCGATGCTCTTTGGGAAGGTGCCTGGATCAAGACATAGGTCCTCTACTCCATACTTGTTGAAGGTCTTCACGAGCGAGAACAGCATATCCAGGTTTCCTGGACAAGATATCGTGCAGGGAACCTTGGCCTCTCTACACAGAGACAACATGCGTTCCCAGTTGCTCTCTGTTGCACCATAGATGAGTGGTCTCTCGTCACGTAGAAGCTGCTTCATCTGCTCTAGTGGTCTAGGATCAACACTGCAGAGAATTAGTGGTCTCCCAAGTCTCTCACGCACAAACTCCACGACCTTCATGTACCTGTCAGAATCTCCGGATACATACTTGACTGCAACTGTGTCTATCCTGAGCTCAAAGCCCAGATACTCATACTTGAACCTCTTGACGAAGTCTAGCCTACGCTCTATCTCATCCTGACTCATCGAGTCATCTATCTCTACAGCTATGACTGTTGGTGTGAGTAGAGTCAGCTCATGTCTATGCATTACATACTCTCCCCCAATGACTATCTTCCTGTCCTCCGGACCAAAGTACACATCCTTGACTGGCTTCTTTAACAGCTTTCGCAGCTCCTCGTAGTTCTTCCTGTACTTTGGATCCTCGACCAGGGGTCTACATTTGTCTAGCGTGGTCTGAAGGTTTAGCAGCTTAACTGCAAATGCCATGCAGCTCTCTTCACCACACTTTCCACAGTTAGTCTTTGGGAGAAGCCTGTAGATCTGTATTGGACTAAGCTTGGTTATCTTAACCATGAATCGTTTCTATTGAGGTTCAGCTCTTAGTTACTTCAACATTTTTGTATCTTTAACAGTGATAAATATGTGAGAAAGACTGCTAGGCAGGTATCAGGTTAATAGCGTCAACTGCGTGGTACGTTATTATTATGTCTGCTCCTGCTCTCTTTATGGCTGTAAGTATCTCTAGAATTAGCTGTCTCTCGTCGATCCATCCCTGCCTTGCTGCTGCCTTCACCATGGAGTACTCTCCTGACACGTTGTATGCTGCTAGAGGAACATAGGGGAAACATGTCTTCACGAGCTTTATCACGTCTAGGTATGCAAGTGCTGGCTTGACCATGACTATGTCTGCTCCCTCAGAGAGGTCAAGCATGACCTCCCTGATTGCCTCATGTGCGTTCCTGTAGTCCATCTGGTGGCTTCTTCTGTCTCCGAACCTTGGGGCACTATCTGCAGCCTCCCTGAAGGGACCATAGAAGGAGCTTGCATACTTCACGCTGTAGCTCATTATCAGGACATCACTATAGCCTGACGAATCTAGGGCCTCTCTTATAGCCTTGACCTGGCCATCCATCATTCCAGAGGGAGCAACTATGTCAGCGCCAGCCTCAGCATGTGAGAGAGCTATCTTCGCATATATCCTTAGAGTCTCATCATTGTCTATCACTATCTTCCCGTTGATCTCTCTCAGAATCCCACAGTGACCATGGTCAGTGTACTGACATAGACAGACATCTGTAGCTAGCACTATGTTGCTGCTGAAGGTCTCTCGGAGCAGTCTGAGAGCACGCTGCACAACGCCATCACTGGAGAACGCTTCCGTCCCGATGCTGTCTTTTCTTTCAGGAATGCCGAACATCAGGAAGTACCTCAGGCCAGAACTGACAAGCCTGTCTACAAAGTTTATAAGTGAGTCATTGAGAGGCCACCTATACTGTCCTGGCATTGACTCAATCTCCTCAGGACTGCTTATGCCCTCCTTGACGAAGATTGGATACATTAAGTCACTCAGCTTGACAGTGGTCTCAGCAACGAGGTCCCGTATTAGCTGACTTGCTCTGAGTCTCCTGGGTCTGACAGTTGGAAACTTCAGGTCTACAGGTAGCATGTTCAGAGTCATGCTCTAGAGGTCTCTACAGGGCATTTTAGAGCGTTCTAGTACTCGTCTCTCAGCTCGTATCTCAGCAGTGCACCTACTCCACCTATTCCACGAAGCTTCTGGCCAGCAGCAGTGTGTTGGGGAATTATCGCGAAGTTAGCACCAGTAGACAAGGCTTGTCTTACCAGGCTCTTAGCTTCTTGACCAAGCTCCTTGAAGTACTCGTCAACTATGAGCAACGTCTGGACTGCGCCACGGTCAAGCGCTCTCTTGACCTCTTCAAGACCTAGAGCAACATCCATCTTCCCCTTAGCTAGATGCTCAAAGAGCTTGTCGACTAGCTTGAGCTCCTCAAGTCTGAGAACGTCCTTCAGAACTTCAGGAGCAGCGTGCTGAAGCTCAAATATGCCTGCAAGACCTCCCTCTGACAGTGTCACAGTCCTTATGGGCCTTGCATAGCTCCTAAGCTCCTCCATCAAGACGTCCTGCATGTAGTCGAGAAGTCTCGAGGGACCAGCAATAATTATTGAGTCAATGTCGCTAGGCTTGACGAGAGCCTTAGCGTGAGTAGCAACCTCTCTAGCATACTTCTCTAGAAGCTTCGTCCTCTCTGTCTCTGCATACTTTCCTGAGAGATACCTGTTCGTCACAGTCGTCAACACGTCTATTCCAAACATTCTACACATGGCTATAGCAGTCTCTTCGTCCCCAACAGACAGTATCATCACCTTGACTGCGCTCCTGGAGAACAGCTCAAGTATCTTCTCAAGAAAGTACCTGTCAACTCCCTCAGGCTTCACCAACCTGTACCTAACTCCTCTAATTAGCTCCATTGTGTGGTAGCTTCCTCTTATGCCGTCAAACCACTCAGGAGCCTCGATTATGACTCCTCTGACTCTGAGACTTCCTCTAAAGGCGTGATACTCGACCGTCTCGACCCGGATACCGACATATATTCTCTTTCGTTCTCCACGTTCACTCTTTCTTGTTCTGAACTCACGCACGGTCCACCCGTAGAGGAGGTCGTTCTTGTCTAGCAACAGATAGACTAGGTATAGGTCCTCCTCGCTCTCAATCTCAAACTCGAGCTCGTTCTTCCTAATCTCAATCTTCACAAAACTATCAGGCTGAAGCCTCTCGAGTCCATTTATACCTCTCGGTGTACTTCTTGACTATCTGCTCAATATACTCCCCAAAGAGGAACCATATCGCAAATGCGCCAATGGCTATGCCTATACCTATCGATATTCCACTCACTATGGCATTCTTAACAACATTAGATAGAGCTGTCAGGTCTGTAAGGAAGGCAAAGATCAGCAAGAATGTTATCAGTATGACGAAGCTCTTTATCTTCTCCTCGAGCTTCACTAGGCTTATTATTGCGTTAAGTCCAAGTATTGACACCACTGAGAGCACTACGACACTTGCAAGTCTTGCAAAGTAGTCTAGTCCCTGTCTGTAAACTGGCACCATCTCTGGCGCAATTATGTTCAGTATTCCTGCTATTGCGACGAGAATCACTCCTATGTCTGTTATTATTATGAATATCTTGGTGAGAGGTATGCTTGTGCCTGTAACCTTGTGAACGAAGTCCTCAAGCTTGCTTCTCTCCATTACGAACACTATGAGCTTGTTTATGTACTTTATTGCTACTAGAGCTACAAGAAAGATCAGCACGGATGTCAGTATCTTTGGAGTGACGCTAGCAACACTGAGCAGAAACTGCTTTATGCTTGACTCAACAAGGTGAAGAAGCTCCTCATAGGTGACATAAGATGTTCCATTCACAACACTCATCAATACGTCACTTACCGATGAAGCTGCAAGTACCCTCTGAGCTTAAAAAGCTATTGATCAGTTTACTCTATGCTGATAGAAGCGCCGTGAGGAGCATGTAGAGCACGTAAAGTATTATTATCAGCAGCGTCAAGGCAAGAGCTCTCACGAAGAGAGAGATTGCCTCCCTCGTCAAGAGCATGAGGTACGTTCCACTTGTTATGCTTATCGTGTAGACCGTCCTTGCGACGCTGAGCGTGAGCGTCTCAGGCATTACCGAGATCTCTGGTATCGCCGTGTACATTATCGCTAGCATCAGCATGCCAAGAGCAATAGACACATAGTACAGCAGTGACTGTGGAAGATAACATACTAAGAGTGACGCTACTGCAACACCAGCAATGTAGCCTAGCTGAGTGAGAAGCGAGACCTTTGTGTGTCCTATCTCACGCACATAGCCAGAGTACACTATCGATGTAGCGATGAAGCCGCTGATGTTTGCTAGCTCGAATATGGTAAAGTTGAGGAAGTTCAATGTTGGTGTTCTTGCTAGTGGTAGAAGCAAGAATGTCAGCACAACGAAGATTGCAGCAACTCTACATGCACGTACGCTCTTTATTAGCATAGACCCAATGATCGTGCCTACAGATGCTAGCAGTGGAAAGAGCGATATCTCTCTGTCACTGAGACCGAGGAGGCTCTTAGAGAGAGGTATCCAGATTATTCCAGCAATGTTGACGAAGATGTTGAAGAGAAAGAAGAACAGGAACGCGTTCACCTTTCTTATCTCTACGTGCTCAAGCGGCACAACAATATGACTAGGCTTAAGCTCGACCTCCTTGAAGGGCGTGAGAAAGAAGGTTGCAGTTCCTACCCACCCTACAAGCGCAGCTAGAAGATAGGCAAGGATGTATGCTAGCCTGACGGGAAGGGCATATATGAGGAGTGGGGCAACTACACACGCAATGATTGAGGTCAAGGCACCAAGTGCAAATCTGCGTGAGAAGAGCTTGATCAGATCATCCTTCTCGAAGTATGCATATGCAAGGTAGGTTATGTAGAGCCCAACAAGACTTGCAACTATGTTTGCCAGAGTCAGAAACAGAACCTCAAGTGGCAAGAAGGGAGCAGCTAGTGGCAGAGAAGCCCAGAATGCTCTCTCTAGAAAGTGTGCTAAGAGAAGCTTCTTGCGAAGTCGCCTACATATGGAGTCGCCTAGACGATAGAGAAATGTGAGCACGATCAGCGTTATGACTGCCTGAAGACCTAGAACCTTCGATATCAGAGCGACATTGTATTTGAAAGCAAGGTACATCGGTATCAGGTATCCTCTAGTAATCGCGACGTAGAACCCTCCGGTAACAGCATCTATAAGCAGCGCAAGCATCATTGACCTAGACATGGCCTCATGCTCAGCAAGCACTACACCTAAATCAAGGTCGCGCAATAAGCCCAAGAAAAACAATATTAAGCGTAGAGTCATAGCCCCTAGAGGGTTATGCCTCTAAGACCTGGCAGATGCTATAGATACTTTAGTGGACCACCGTACACGAGAGAGGAGTACATACATGGTGCACCATACGTGCAGATACCAAAGTTTGACATGGGTGCAACAAGTGCAGCTGCTAGGTCAAGGTTTGACACCGTGGCGAAGCTCGTTGCTGAGGAGGTTGGGCAGATCAGGATGAACGCGCTGGAGGCAGCGAGACAGATGGCGTTCAAGTACCTCAACAGGACTCTAGGAGCAGAGAACTTCTACCTGAGAATAAACGTGTACCCGTTCCACGTGCTGAGAGAGAACAAGATGTTAGCCATGGCTGGAGCTGACAGACTACAGGAAGGAATGAGACTAGCATTTGGAACGCCTGTAGGCCGAGCAGTGAGGGTGGAGAGACCTGGAACTGTGATAATGCTGGTGGAGGTCGAGGAGAGAAACCTGGAGCATGCAAAGGAGGCTCTGAGGAGAGCTAAGTCAAAGTTGCCGCTGCCATGTAGGATAGTTGTGGAGAAGAAGGCACAGCAGGTTAAGGCACAGTAACGTCACCTGGAGTCTCTCAGATACCTCTCTGCTGAGTACAAAGTTAAAAACGTCGACACACTCAATTCTTCTAGTCGAAGGGTTAGCCATGTCGCTGTGGAATGGAGTAGACACTAGACAGCTATACAAGGAGAGAATACAGGTCGCAGTCGATCTATGGGATAGAATACTGAGAGGCCAGATAAAGACGAGAGCACAGCTCGAGGAGCAGCTATATGTGGAGTATAAGAGACGTGGAATAGAGCCGTTCAGAGGGTTCTCAAAGGTGAGGATATATGATAAGGAGATCGCGACGGTGTTTGTAGTAGGAAAGTATGGACTTGGCCTAGACAACGACCTGGTCGAGTCTACAAAGCACATATTTACTGTGGAGTATCGCTGTGACAAGGCGTACGCGATCCTCAAGGAGAGAGGATTCAACGTTGATGAGGATGTTAAGACAGTCGTCAGGGAGCTGCTTGACAGGGGAGAGCTTGGCGTAGATCTAGAAGATAGAGCCTTCAGGTTCATGAGGTACGTATTCACTGGGACGATACTACAGCTATTTCCCGAGGAAGACTTCGTGCTGTCCTACAAGGCAGCACAGGGAATATTTCCAGAGCTTCGCGACATCTTGATAAGATACATCAAGTTCTACGTTGCCTTCAAGATAGCTGAAGGCATCGTGCTTGGAAAGATCACAAGTCCCGCAGAAAGAAAGATCTACAAGTACGCATACTGCGTCAAACTTAACGTACCACGATGCGCGCCATCAGACAAGCTGATAAGAGAAGTCACACTGCGCGTATATAAGGCACCCAGAAACACGATCAATAGACTCTTCGCAGATCTCTCTGCACGTGAGGGAGGAGTACCAAAGATCAAGTAGCCGTGAAGAGTCAGAACATGTCAATGTAAGACTACTCTCTCTCCAGGACAAACACGGTGCTTCGCATACCACCTTGCTCAACAACAAGCTCTCTGTAGATTCTCAGGTTCTTGATAACCTCGAGAGCCCTCTGCACTAGCCTCACTCTTGGCGTTATTATCACGGCTCTAGATCGAGGAGAGAGAACGTTGCTTATCTCTCTGAGAATCCTCATGTAGAATTTTCCAAGCTCCTCAGAAGGCTCCAGCCTTATTCCGAAGGGAGGATTCGTGACTACTCCATCGACTGCTCGAATGAAGTTACTTAGTCTTGTTGAGTCTCCAGACAAGATCTCTACTCGCTCTGCAATCTTCGCATACTTGCAGTTCTGTAGTGCTCCTCTGCAGTTTCTTTTGTCTATGTCTACCCCAATGTACATGCTTTTCCTGTAGTAGTGTAGTCCCTCTATGACTATGGTTCCTGAGCCGCACAGTGGATCCATCAGTATGTAGCTT
>JALWFJ010000043.1 GCA_027036495.1 Thermoproteales archaeon | reverse complement strand
GTGTCTATCAAGACTCGTGATCTATATCCTGGAAGCGACCATGGTGTAATTGAGGTGACGCTGAGATACGTCTCAGGACCAGAGCTAGCAAGCATGATCGTAATGTTAAACACACCTCCAACAATGACCGTGAAGACTCCTGGAAGCGAAACGCTAATTATGCCTCCTCAGATGGTGTTTGCATATGTTAAGCCGGGTGACGTGATCAGGCTTGCATGGAGAATAGATATTGACTCAACTACGCCTCCAGGAAACTACAATGCGTCAATAGTGATAAAGTATGTTCCGAGAGAGCTAGCAATGTTCCTACATGGAAACATGCTTGTGACAAGCCTCACCGTGACTGTGCCTGTACGTGAGACGTTGCTCACACTATTGTCGAAGCACATACCAGAGATTGGGAGCGCAATAATAGCTATCATAGCCATAGCTGCAGTAGTTGCTGCGAGAAGACGTAGAAAGAGGATGTCATAAGAGCTCTCATATATAGTATATACATGGGCACGGTAGAAGCTGCGCGTGAGTTTGCTCTAATGATCAGGAGGAGGCTTGGAGAACACTACCTTAAAGCATACCTGCTGTACCTCAGACTGCTCGCAGTACTCTTTGAGGTAGGTGAGGTTAGGCTTCCTGACTTGATGACGATGATGGAAGAATATCTGAGAGATCAAGCCCTACTAAATCAGCTTCTAAGAGACCTATCTAGGCTCGGACTAGTCTCTCAGAGAGAAGGAACTATACGTCTCAACTATGGTAGATATCTTGAGTTAAGGAGAAACATGCTAAAAGAGGTACCTGACACTACAAGGCTACAGCTGCTTGGGCCAATACTTGCACTATATAGAGAGTATGTGATGAGGAGGGGATTATCTGAGAGAGTGATGAGATCGCCGAGATCTGACACGGTAAGCAAGTAGATGCGTTAAGTGCACGAGATAGTTAGTTATCTCTCTGATGTTCAGTTTGCTTTTACCACTAGCTCTCGACTTGAAGATGTAGGGTACCTCTATAATTCTACTCCATCTTCCCTTGACAAGTATCTCTAGAAGTACCTTGTACCCTATGGGGTTTAGATCAACGTCAGCAATTACTCTCTTACTAAATGCAAAGAATCCAGATACCGGGTCTTTTATGCTTCTAGTCTCTCGAAGAAAAGCATGTGCAAGCATTATTGCTCCCTTGGATGCAATCTTTCTTATTAAACTCCAGGACTCAACCTTTCCACCCTCAACATATCTACTTGCTATAGCTATGTCATATCCTTCCTTGACCTTCTGTATGAGCCTAGGTATGACATCTGGAGGATGCTGAAAGTCTGCATCCATTACGACTATTATCTCTCCTCTCGCTACCTTCACTCCATCAACCACTGCTAATCCTAGACCAAGTTTTCTCGGTCTCACAACGACTGTTACTGGGTACTGCTTGCTAAGCTGTCGAGCAACCTCAGCTGTACCGTCTGGACTATTATCGTCAACTACCACTATCTCGTAGTCTATATTGTTACTAGCGAGAACTCTGTGTATCTCAGGTATTAGACGAACAATGTTGTCACGCTCGTTGTAGGTTGGCAGTATTACGGAGACGTCAACATGTCTCTGCTCTTCACGTCTCATTTATCATCGTAAGTTAGAGCCATATTAACTTTAAAGCGTTGTAAAGACGAGAACTAGCTCTCGCTATGGTGGGCCCGCCGGGATTCGAACCCGGGATCACCCGCGCGTCAGGCGGGCATCCTACCGCTAGACTACGGGCCCTATCTCCGTGGAGGGTCTCGAATGTTCACTTATAAAGGTTTCTCTGGAGAATTACAGTTATGTATTCTGAGTTCTAGCTTATCGGTCTGATGAGCGTCACAGTGATAAGACTTCCTATGGTCTCGTGCGTATGCGACTTCGACTACTCTAGGTTCGTAAATGAGAAGGGTGAGCACGTGAGGTGTGAGATAACTCTCTCTCAGGGAGTTGAGAAGAGTCTCATTGAGAAAATCATCGAGAGAGTGATTAGGTACTTATCCGCGACGTATAGGGTAGATCTGAAGAAGTACATTGACGTCGTAACTAATGAGCTCATAGAGGTTAGGATATATGCCGAGTTGTTTAAAGCTGGAGTAAGCATATATGAGGTAATACACAAGCTATGCACACTCATCGACTACGAGCTCTATAAGAGGTCTGGAGACGTGACCTGAAGCTACGTGCCCCGTGCCTCACAGCATAGATAATCAGTAGTGTCAAGACTAGCTGACCTAGATCCAGGTGAGGAACACCATTGACATAGTAGACAAACACGCTAAAAGAGAACCTAGAAACTTGGTCAAGCTTGTAGAGATACAGATAGTGTGCCACTACGAAAAATAGTGCCTGCACTATCATTGTCCCCTTAAGAAAGTCAGTCATGCCCAATATATACGCGACGAGCACCGTCAGCAGCAGGAGAAGAAATGAGAAGAGCGCAAGTCTGTGAAGGTAGAGGTAGGTCCAGTCTATGATGTACGATCTGTAGTTCGGTCTTACGCACACTAGATTCTCTAATGGTAACACGCAGATTGCTGCAAGAACTACTATGCTCGCTATTCCAAACGCTATGCCATACTTTAGCTCTCTTCTCAGTTTCATGACACGAAGACGTAGAGGTGTGCCTCAAATGTAAGAATTATTGAGAGTGCCAGTAGAAGCCAGAAGACTACAGAGAGTATGTACGTAACTATCTGTGCCTTCTTCTGGTCAAGTAGCTCTTCAAGTATGGTCTGGACAACTAGCCCACCATCAAGTGGATATGCTGGGAGAGCATTTAACATCGCAAGAGTGAGATTGAGTACTAGAAGCCATAACAGAATGTTGTACACCAACGTGTTTGTCACGACAAGCTTGCCTCCTAGAAGTGAGAGCTCTGACAGCGATGCCTTCACGTTGAGTAGTCCCTGTATCCCCTCTTTAGAGACATTGATGTAGACCTCTCTAAGTGTACCTTCATGGTTTACTAGGAGCTTGAGAACGTAGGGTCTCTGTAGTATGATGTTTGGCAGTATATTGACGAGCTCAAATATGTTATGAACATAGTGATCGTCTACCTTAACTATGATGTCTCCTGTATGTATGCCATGGATGTCAGAGTGCGTAACTACGAGTCCAAGAGGAGAACCAACGATGTTCGTAATCTGAGCGAGAAGGATGTAGAGTAGTGCTATTAGTACTCCCAGCAGAACGTTCGCTACAACTCCGGCACTGTACACTGCAAGTCTTGCTTCAACACCTCTCTGCCTTAGCTCGTTTTCTTCAAGCTCAACAAAGCCTCCAAAGAGAATTAGAAAGCTTGTGAAGAAGCCTCCAGACTTTGCCGGGATCTTGAACTTCTTGGCTACGGCTCCATGTGCAATCTCATGCACGAGCACTGATATGCCTATAGCAACTAGTATGAGCATGAATGTCTTGAAGCTTATGGTTAGTCCAGGAATCAGCGGCTGCAGTGTCAGGAATCCATGCTGTATGAGTCCTATCGATGTTATTCTACTGGTAATGTAGCTTATTCCAAGTACTAGGTTTCTCAGTAGGAGAACTGTTCCAGACATCATCATGTGATCGAGAAAGCAGATTGATCTCGGGATGGAGGGAATCATTACTAGAGGTATGGGAATGAAAAAGAGCATAGTCAAGCCAAATATGATGATCAAGGCTATAGACAGGGCTGAGGAGGGTATCTTGCTCAGCGGTTTCGCGGCTCTCTCTAACACCCTGTTAACTACCTCTCTACCGCGCACGATTAGTGCAAGTCCGTAATACACCTCGACCGAGCCTCTACCTAGCACTTTACGCAGAAACACCGCTATCGTAACTATTATTGTCCAAGTGACTACGAGTGCTATTATGTCCTTACTTAGCACAGTATGTGGACAAAACTAACAACATATCTTTATTGTGTCTCCTACGTAGGTTCTCCTTAACCCAAGCTCTAGCGATAATATTCTCTCAGTCTCTGGAGGAGTTAGATGAGTCAAGAAAATTGTGCTACGTGTAGCTGCTCTTCTAATTAGACGTACAAGCTTTGGAAACTCGAGTGATACAACTGGCACAGGTACTCCAGCAACAACATTGCCAAAACGTAAAAACAGCGTCAGCATCTCGCTCAGCGACCTGGTCAGTGCAACCCCAGGAGTAGATATCAGCAAGTTATCTCCAACCTCAAGAACAATCTCAGAGTATGTGGGAGAGAACGTCACATTGTGTAGCTT
>JALWFJ010000042.1 GCA_027036495.1 Thermoproteales archaeon | reverse complement strand
GGCTTCTTCATGCTTGTACGTTTATATCTCGACATAGAGTGAACACAGTATTAGGGAGATGTATGTTTAAGTGTTGCTTCTCTATCTTACTAGTAGAGACAATTTTTATAGATACACATAGACTGGGGAACGATGCCAGTTGACAGATCAAAAGTAAAGCCCGTTGAGGCTGGCTCAATAAAGGAGGGAAGCTTCGTAGTCATAGACGATGAGCCTTGCAAGGTTGTTGAGGTTGAGAAGAGCAAGACTGGAAAACACGGCTCAGCAAAGGTGAGAATAGTCGGTATAGGCATATTCGATGGAGTTAAGAGGACGCTAGTTGTGCCATCAGACGCACAGGTGGAGGTTCCACTTGTCGAGAAGTTTACTGCTCAGATAATATCGATAACAGGAGACACTATACAGCTGATGGATCTGAGAGACTACTCAACATTCGAGTTGACGGCTAATGAGGTTAGTGAGAACTTGAGAGGAAAGCTAGAGCCAGGAATGCAGGTCGAGGTCTGGGATATAGGCGGTAGAAGAAAGATAATGAGAGCCAGGTAGCAGCTAACTGTTTAAGAGCGTGAGAGAACTGCAGTGTAGGGTCCACCAACGAAGAGGTAGTACTTCTCTGACCCCTTTAACTCTCTTAGAATCCTGTCAACTATTAGTTTCTCTGGGTCTATGCCTACTCTCCTCTTTATGTCCTCGAAGCTCTCGAAGGGTCTCTTCTTTCTCTCCTCTAGGATGAGCCACAGAGTCTTCTTACCTATCCCTTTCAGAAGCTCTAGTGAGTGAAGCTTCAGCGTTATAGGTCCAGCCTTGTTGAAGAACTCTACGAACCTCTTCTCCTGCTTCTTCACAAGCTCAGGCAAGATCTTCTCCAGGTTTGCCTTGGCGGTCTCTGTGAGCTCATCGTATCTGAGTCTCCTAACTATTCTGTCAATCTTGTCTCTTGCTCCCGGTCCAATGTATACTCTCTCAAGTAGCTCTACCTGGACTCCTGGCTTCACTGTTAGTTCGAGCAGCGTGAAGTACTGCTCACCTACTGCCTGAACGTAGACCTCGTTTGTTGGGAATCCCTTTCTTATTATGTTAGCTTCCTTTACTACTACCTGCTCCGGACTTAATATGTCGAGTATATATGCGTACTCCTCTCTCTTAGCCATATATGTTCACTACCTAGCTACCGTGGGTAAAGCTCTTACTTCTTTTCTTTACGATACTTATCGATCAACTCTAACATTTCTTGGAGCTCCTTGTCGCTGAACTCTCTCTTCTCGAGACCAAGTATCGTCTTGAGCTCCTCGACGTACTTTGGCATTATGTTAACGATCTGTATCGCTGTGATCCTGGCAATGCCGAATCTTGACACTAGCTCGCTGACGAGACTCTTAGCTCTCTCTGGGTCAATCTTGGAGAACTTTCTGAGATACGCTAGTGCTTCATCAACCTCTGCAGAGGTAGACTCGAACCTCTGTAGCGCCTCTTCAAGGAACTTGAGTGCCTCTGCATTAGTTATGTCTTCGCTGCTAATTACGCGCTTAGACATGAATATCAGGTTATACTCATCAGCACAATGTAATAAAAACCTAGTCTCAGTCACCGTAGTGGTCACTACCAGTACATCCACATGGTCAGTGGAGTCAGTCCCTGCATCGTAGGCTTGGTCTGTCCTCTCTTAACTCTCTCGATAGCTTTCCTCAGCGGGACAGCGTCAAGAACGATCGTCAGCATCCAGGTCGCAAGCGCCTTCCATGACCCCCACACGTCCTCAAAGTATCTGTACACGTCTCTCACGCCAAGCGACTCATAGAGCCCCTTGACCCACCTGTCTATGACAGGATGGTAGTACTCTCTGTAACTTAGTGCACAAGCTAGGCCAAAGGTGTATGGACCAACACCTCTGACTCCCTGTAAGACCTTGTGAAGATCGTCCGTGCCGAGCTCTAGGAACCTCCTAGCAATCTCTAGGATTACTCGAGCTCTGTATCCATATCCACATGCTCGGAGAGACTGCTCACCAAGCCTGATTAGCTTCTCAGGAGATGGAGGAGCATATATGGCTCCGTCATCCTCTAGGTGTGCCGTCTCTCCAAAGTTCTTTATCAGCCTGTACAGCATTGACCAGCCTTGCCTAAATGAGGCATTTTGCTGAGACACTGCAACCAGAGACGCATACCATGGATCACACTTTCTCATGTGAAGTCCTCGTGGAGGATCGCGTAGTATGAGATCTCTCGCACATCTGTTATAGAAGTCGTCTAGCCTCTCCTCTAGTCCCAGCACATCTACTATGTACTGAGCAATCTCGTGCTTAGTTAGCTTGCTAGAGCGCGAGTAGCATGTTACCTGGAGCTTACTATCTGTCTCGCCTATACGCACGGCAACGTCCCTCTCAATGAGCAGCCTCAGCGTTGAGCCGTCAAACATCCAGCTAAAGCTGTATGCAGATGCTGTTAACTTGAAGTTGAAGTCTTCAGGTAGCTCTATAAGCAAGGTCTCTCTCTTGCTTAGTCTCAAGGGCCTCAATGAAGGCTTAATTTTACGAGATTAAATAAGGTGTGTGTGATGTGAGGTCGTCAGGCTGAGGGGTGATGTAACTGTCGCCACACTGAGGACAAAGTAACCCTTTTAACTGTCTAGTTGCTGTCCAGTGGCTGAGTAGAGCATGGTGAAGAGGACGCATGGATACAGGTTCAAGTCTAGGAAGCTACTAGTTAAGTCTCCACGTGAGAGGGGGAGACCAGGGCTGATAAGGTGGATGTACGAGTACAAGGTTGGTGATAAGGTGGTGATAGACATAGACTCGACCTACGTGACCACTGCACCACACAAGAGGTATCAGGGCAAGGTTGGGACTATCATTGGAAAGCGAGGAAGGGCCTACCTGATAGAGGTCTACCTTGGAGACAAGAGGAAGATCGTTGTGACCACGCCTGACCACATAAAGCCGCTAGATGAGGCATATGCCTGGTTTAGGATTCTTGAGAGTCTCGGAATAAAGGCTAGTCCAGAGATCGTTGACAAGATGAATGTTCCTGATGTTCCTCCAGAGATCAGAGAGCAGCTCTCAAAGATGGAGCTTCCAGAGCAGGTTAAGGGCGTCATAAACATGCAGGTAAAACCATCCTGCCCAATCGAGTGGTGACGCTATCCACGTCCGGCTAGGAGGTCGCTCCTAGACTTTATATGTGCCTTCTGCGCGAGCCTACCTGACCATACATGAGCACTAGGTCCTGGATACCCTACAGGGAGCATGACACCATACTCATAGTGGACTTTGGTGGACAGTACACGCACCTCATAGCCAGGAGGATTAGAGAGCAAGAAGTTTACTCGGAGATAGTTCCCTTCTCTAGACTCTGTAGGGAGGTTGTTAGAGAAGTAAATCCTCGAGGAATAATACTTTCAGGCGGTCCTAGAAGCGTCTACCTTCCTGACTCTCCAAGAGTCGATAGGTGGGTCTTTGAGCTTGGAGTTCCAGTCCTAGGAATATGCTATGGTCATCAACTTATTGCGCACCTCTTTGGTGGAAAAGTCGAGAGTGGACATAGTGAGTATGGACGTACATTGGTGAGAATTGTTAAGCGTGATGCACTATTTGATGACTGGGAGGATGAGGAGACTGTGTGGATGAGTCACAGTGATGCTGTCGTTGAGCTTCCTAGAGACTTTGAGGTTCTTGCAGTGAGCGAGAACAACGTTATCGCAGCCTTTAGGCACAGAGAGCTTCCAATATATGGAGTACAGTTTCATCCCGAGGTTGTCCACACATCTAAGGGAAAGATTCTCTTCAGAAACTTCCTCTTCAAGATATGTAGGGTCAAGCCAACATGGAAGATAGAGAACATAGTGGACGCAATAATACAGGAAATAAGAAGAACAGTTCCAGAAAATGAGAAGGTTCTCTGTGCAGTCAGTGGTGGAGTAGACTCAACAACTACAGCAATGCTCCTAAAGAGAGCAATTGGTGACAGACTTGTAGCAGTCTTGGTAAACCATGGACTCTTCAGAGAAGGAGAAGTCGAGGAGGTCCTAAGTCTCCTCGAGAACATCGGACTAAACGTGATGTACATAGATGCAAGCCAGAGGTTCCTGAACAGCCTGATAGGGGTTGAGGACCCAGAGGAGAGAAGACTGATCATTGGGAAGATCTTTGCAGACATATTCAGAGAGATTGCCTCCAGAGACCCAGACATAAGATGGCTAGCACAAGGAACAACGTATCCTGACGTCATTGAGAGCGGAGCGGTCCCGGGAGCTGACAGAATAAAGTCTCACCACAATGTTGCTGGTTTACCAAG
>JALWFJ010000041.1 GCA_027036495.1 Thermoproteales archaeon | reverse complement strand
GGACCCTTAGGAGCTACGAGAATAACATCAACATAGCTTGGAGGCTTAATGAGGCCATAGTGTATGCAGAAACCATGTGCAAAACATATTATCTGTCCCTGCCTCAGGTTACGACTAATCTTCTCACTCCACACCCTAGGCTGAACCATGTCAGGAATAAGCATCACTATAACGTCAGCAAGCTTGGTGGCCTCATCAATTTCATAGACATCAAACCCATCAGCTCTAGCTTGTTCCCAGCTCTTTCCACCTCTTCTAAGACCGAGAATAACCTTCAAGCCGCTGTCTCTCATGTTGTGAGCCCAAGCCCGTCCCTGAGAGCCATATCCTATGACTGCAATAGTCTTGTCCTTCAGCAGTGAGATGTCTGCATCATGATCTCTAAATAGCCTTGCTGGCATGTAGTTGAGAATGAGGCAAGAGGTCTTTTTAGCTTAAACCTATTGGTTTAACTGAGTGACTTAATGGTACTACACTACTAGAAGGCAATAAAGGGGGTCTATAACTGAGATGTTGAATTGAATGTGTCAGGTAGGTCTCTATGTGTAGATGCTAGCTTGACACAAATAGTTCCTGAACCTCGTAGATCGTGCTTAACTTACTTACGAACCATTCTATCTCGCTTGTCTCAATTAGGAGTACCATCTTGGTAGACGACCCATTTAGCTGTACGTGTATCTCTTTGACGTTCACTTTATTTCTACATTTTCTCAGTAACGTTATCACTCTCGCTACCGAGTCCAAGTCTCCTGCCAGTTCTAGGTTTATTCTATACTGGCTCGACATGGTTACTCACCTCTGTATGTCAGGTCTATCTTCAGGTCTCCAGGTAGTATAGTGTCGGTCAGCCATTTACCAGGTATGACCCAGGGCTTGACAACCTCCTCCTCCTTGTTAATCGGCAGATCTACTACCAATGGCGTGTTGTTTCTCACTGCCCTCATCACTGCAAGCTTGAGCTCATCGTACGACTCTGGTCTTATAGCCTCTATGTCGAATGCCTCTGCAAGCTTCACGAAATCTGGATTTCTCTCAAAATCTACAGCTATGATCTTATTGTTGAAGATGTACCTCTGCCACTGCCTGACCATTCCCAGCGCTCTGTTATCAAATATTATCGTCACTATACCTAGATTCCACTCTCTGACGACTGCTAGGTTCTGGCAAGTCATTAAGAAACTTCCATCACCATCAATAAGCACTACCGGTCTATCAGGCGCAGCAAACTTTGCTCCTATAGCGGCAGGCAGTCCAAAGCCCATCGTTCCTAGTCCAGCACTTGTTATGAAGGTTCCAGGTCTCAGAACCTTCCAATAAATCTCGCACCACATCTGATGCTGCCCCACTCCAGTCACGACCACCGTCTCTGGCGGCAGTATCTCTCTCAGAGCCTTCAGAACCTTCCATGGGGCAAAGCCTATCCTTACATCTTGCGTAGACATGTAGTCCTCGAATTTCCTCCTTATATCATGGAGCCACTCAGTGAATTTCCTACTTCTTCTCATGCCTTCCGGAATTAGCTTGATCATCTGCTCCACTACTTGGCGAACATCGCCCACGATGCCGATGTCGGGCTTTATGTTCTTGCCTATCTCTCCAGGGTCAACATCAACGTGTATTATCTTTCTACCCTTCCTAAACTCGTTATAGTTACATATCGTCCTATCAGAGAATCTGGTACCAAGTGCGAGAACAACATCTGAGTTCGCTAGTGCAGCATTAGCTTCGGGTCTTCCATGCATTCCCGCGACACCCATGACAAGTGGATGATCTTCAGGCACTGCATTTTTTCCAGGCAGCGTCGTGACTATAGGAGCGTCAAGCATCTCTGCCAGTCTGATTACTAAGTCACTAGCACCACTCCAGTACACTCCACCACCAACTAGGATCACAGGTCTCTCAGCCTCTATCAGCATCTTCACGGCTAGCCTGATCTTAGCTGTGGCAGGTGGAGGAATCTCTCTAAGCAGTCCAGGAACGTGTAGCTCCTCATCCTGATCAACGATGCCTGTCTGCACATCTCTTGGGAAGTCTATCAGCACGGGTCCTGGACGTCCATGCATGGCTACACGATAGGCAACTTTGAATGCTGATGCAGCCTTTCTTGGGTCGCGCAGCATTATGTTAAACTTTGTCACTGGTAGGGTTGAGCCCACCATGTCAGTCTCTTGAAACGCATCTTTGCCAAACATTGCGAGAGGTACCTGCCCAGTGATTGCCACTACTGGTGATGAGTCCATGTACGCATTAGCAAGCCCTGTGAACAAGTTTGTTGCCCCAGGACCCGAGGTCACTATGGTCACTCCCGGTCTCCTAACTACGCGTGCGTACCCATCAGCAGCATGTATGGCTCCCTGCTCGTGTCTGAACAGCACGACGGTTATATCGTCCTTGTAGTCATACAGTGCATCGTACACTGGCAGTATGGCTCCTCCCGGTATGCCAAACACGTACTTCACACCACACTCAATCATTGACTTCACAAGCCTCCTTGCTGCAGTCTCTGGAGACTGTTTCTGAGCTCCCTTACTTATTGAGAAGACTCATCCCAATCTCTTCCAGCAGCATCTCTTTTTAAGCCATATCCTTAGACAAGCCAGAGTACGACTTTTAAAGAAGCTAGCATAAGGGGGTAGGGGATTCATATTGCTCAGGTACGCATAGTTAGGATACTAGACACAACCTTACGTGACGGAGAGCAAACTCCGGGACTAGTTCTCACACCTGACCAGAAGCTGGAGATCGCTCTACTTCTGGAAGACCTAAACGTTGACTCGATCGAGGCAGGCTTTCCTGCAGTGAGCGAGGGGGAGCAGAAAGCAATAAAGATGATTGCACGTGAGGTATCAACTAGCGAGGTTGTTGCGCTATGCAGGTGTAATAAGACGGACATAGACTACGCACTTGACTGCGACGTAGACGCAGTTCACCTATTTATTGCGACCTCGGACATACACCTCAGGTACAAGCTAAAGATTAGCAGAGAAGAGGCACTATCAAGAGCAATAGCAGCGATCGAGTACGCGAAGAGTCATGGACTGACAATAGAGTTCAGTGCAGAAGACTCGACAAGAACAGAGTGGAGCTGGCTTGCAAAGTTCTTTCAGGAAGTAGTCAATGCTGGAGCCTCGAGAATAGACATTGCGGACACGGTTGGCGTGATGTGGCCAAGCAAGATGGCCCAGCTTGTGAGATTCGTGAGAGAGAACGTGAAGGGAAACTACGTCCTGAGCGTGCACTGCCACAACGACTTCGGGATGGCAACAGCAAACAGCATTGCTGCAGTTGAGGCGGGAGCCGACCAGGTCCACGTCACCGTGTGTGGACTAGGCGAGAGAGCAGGAAACGCACCACTCGAGGAGGTTGTTCTAGCAATACACTTCCTGCTAGGATACAAGACAAACATAAGACTTGAGAAGATAGTGAGGGTCTGCAAGAGAGTCCTAGAGATAACAGGCTTCAAGATAGCACCAAACAAGCCAATAGTCGGCGAGAACGCCTTCAGCCATGAGTCAGGAATACACGTTCACGGAGTCATAGAGAACCCACTCACATATGAGCCAATACCTGCAGAACTGATAGGGGCGGAACGCAGAATAGTCCTAGGAAAACACAGCGGTAGACACGCAGTAGAGTACATACTGAGACAGATGGGATTAACACCAACACCTGACCTAGTAGCTAAAGTCCTAAGCAGAGTTAAAGAGCTAGGCGACAAGGGAGAGAAGCTGACAATGGAGAGACTGACAAGCATAGTGAGAGAGCTCATTGATGGATCCAAGCTAGAACAAGAGAGTAGAGAGTATGCACCTCAATGATGCAAAATGCACTATCGAACAACAAGATGTACAGCCTAACCTTTGTACATTACAGACTACGAGCTACCGAATAACGTTAATGATGAAGTTTCACTTCGCTGAGTTGATGATGATGCCTCTACTCGCTGACTCTCAGTCACATAGACAGTACTAAATTAACTTGAGGTCAGGGTACGTTTAGAGATGATGATGAACCCTTTTCGGACTCCTGACAACATGACGAGAGGGACGGGGACTGATCACATGCTAAGCGAGTACGTTCTGCTAGAGTATGCTAATGGTAAAGTTCGAAACAAGATTCTAGTTAATGTTGAATGCTTAAAGTCATGTTTAGATAAGTATATGAGCGTTAGTTCCTCTGTCGAGCTTTTCACTTACTTATCAGCGATAACGAGTAACCTAATTAGGCTTATAGATGAGGGCTGGGAGGTAAGGAGAGCAGTCTATAATAGCATATATACGCTGTTGAAGTATG
>JALWFJ010000040.1 GCA_027036495.1 Thermoproteales archaeon | reverse complement strand
ATAACCCTAAGGTAGAGATAGACTGGAGTAACTTCACCTTTGTGCCTAGGATACCAAGAAGACTGCAGCAGTACATACGTGGAGTTGGCAGGGAGGTTCTTCTTCATCCACACTTTGAGGTTTGGCAAGACTACATAACGCACTTCTATGAGCCTCCACGAGCTAAGAGGTACCTCCTCTTTCTGCCCTGCACTTACAGGAAGCCCTACTACCTGTCAAGTACCCACAGAGCAATTCTAAGTACCTTGAGGAGGCACAGATGGTTCAGTGAGATTCACCTAGTTGTTGTGAGCTCTCCAGGAGTGATCCCCTACGAGTTTCACCACATGTATCCATTTACGAGCTATGACTGGCCAGAGTGGGAGGAGAACGAAGAGGTGAAGAGAGAATACATCGAGATAACCTATGCAAGAGTCAGGAGGTACTTAGAGAGACATGGAGATAAGTACAGCAAGATATTTGCATACTTCCACCTAGAGTCAGAGACCTTGAAGGCGATAGAGATGGCTGTCAAGGATCTAGGTCTAGAGCATAAGTTTGTTAACGTGCTAGATCAATACACGTACGAGCAGATTAAGAAGGAGCTTGGCAGAGAGAGGGTAGGTAGCTCTGTTCTGAGGCACAGACTCGCACTGCTCAAACTTGAGGAGACTCTAGATAGACATTTATCACGACAGTGAGGATACTACACGTGCCTCCTGAGAGAAAACCTCTAGCCATTAGCGTCAGCGGTAAAGGCGGAACCGGGAAGACCACATTCACAGCACTGCTTCTCAAGACGCTCATAGAGAACACCGACAAGACGATACTTGTAGTTGATGCTGACCCAGCAGCAAACCTGCCAGATGCTCTAGGAGTCAAGGTAGAGCTAACTGTTGGCGATGTTGTCGAGGAGCTCAAGGACAGGACTGAGCGCGGAGAAGCAATATCACTTCCACCACAGCTGTTTGAGATGTATGTCCAGGAAACAATGATCGAGACCGAGAGGTTTGACCTGATAGTGATGGGCAGAACTGAGAGCAAAGGATGTTACTGTTACGTAAACTCTGTGCTCAGACAGATAATGCAGACCTTAGCAAAGAACTACGACATCGTGCTCATTGACTGTGAGGCCGGCCTTGAGCACATACAGAGGAGAGTTGACGAGAACATAGACATACTGATAGTGATGACCGACGGCTCAAAGATGGGTCTACACACAGCTAAGAACATAGTTGAGCTTGCTAGAAGAATGGGATACAAGATGAGTCTTGTCGGAATTGTTGGAAACTTCTCAGCGAGCATGGACAAGCTTATGGACCTAGCTGCGAAGATAAATGCTGAGGTTCTAGGAGTGTTGCCATATGACGAGAACGTGGTCAAGTTTGCAAGAGAGGGTAGGTCTCTTCTTGAACTTCCCTCAGACTCTCCAGCTTACGTCACGGTGAAGAGAATAGCTAAGAGCATAGGCCTGATCTAGGTGTCTAGGACTGCATGCTTGGGAACAGCTCCTTCTTACCTGGTATGCAGAGGTTTGCCTGATATTCCTCCAGGAAGTCAGAGTCTTGCACCATGTCTATGTACGTTATCCTTGACGCGATCTCCTCGGTCATCTTTCTGAGCTCATAGTTCACGAGAGTCATGTATGCACCAGCTATTGCACCGTTACCAACAAACACGATCTCTGCATTTGGAAACTCGGGGAGTAGACCTATGTAGACCGCGTTTGTTAGGTCTATGTTGTTTGCAAATGCTCCACATATGTATACTCTTGATATGTCTCCCACGGAGAGTCTCATCTTTCTGAGCAGAGTTGACACGAGTGCACACACTGTGGCCTTAGAGTCTATTATGTTTGCTATGTCTCGCTCTGTTATGACTATGTCTGACCCTGTACCCGACTCTGTCTTCTCAACGATTACGAACTCCTTAGTTCCGTCTGGTCGCTCTCTGACTCTTCTCGACTTTGATGTGAACCTTCCTTGCTCGTCTATTATGCCGTTCCTGTAGAGCTCAGCAACTATGTCTATAAGCGCGGATCCACAGAGACCTATTGGTCTCTTTCCACCAATGGTCGTGTACTCAACCTTGTCGTCCTCTATCCTTATCTTCTCTATCGCTCCCTCTGTTGCTCTGACTCCACAGGTGACTCCCCATCCCTCAAATGCTGTTGCTCCTGGTCCTGAAGTTGCGATCATCCACTCTCCACAGCCTAGAACTACCTGAGTGTTTGTTCCTATGTCTACTAGCAGCTGGAGATCCTCTTTTTCATATATCCTTGTTGCAACTATGTCTGCAACTATGTCTCCTCCAAAGAACCTGCTCACGCAGGGCAGGACGTGGACTATGGCTCTGCTGTTGATGTTCAGGCCTAGCTCTGTTGCAGGTATCTCGTAGATCTTTCGCTCAATCCTGTACCAAGACTCCACAAGGTTAACTATTTCCTCCTTTCCAAGCACGCTGTACGTCATCACGGTGTTTCCTACAAAGACGGCATCAACTACCTCCTCCTCGCTCGCTCCAGCCACCTCGAGGGCTTTAGCTACCTCCTCGTTCAGCCTATCAACTAGCAGCTTTCTGAGCGTCTTAACTCCTCCTCTATACTTCCTGCAGTATTCTATTCTCGATATGACGTCGTCTCCATACTTTATCTGTGGGTTCATGAAGCTGGCCTCATGGAGAATCTTTCCACTGAGCAGGTCTACCAGATACATGACCACCTTGGTCGTGCCTACATCTACAGCTAAGCCAAGTGCTCTGAGCGAGGTTCCGCTAGTCTTGAGGAGAGACACGTCTGGTCTATCTCTGTAGTATAGCTCTACCGTGCCATCTGGGAGCATCCTAGCATCAACACGAGGTGAGGGCTCAACCTCAAGCTGCACATTTGCGCGTGTAAGTATCTTCTGCACACCCAGCCTCGTCTCTGGGGGTATGAACACCTCACAAGTGTCTAGACATATCGTCCTACATGCAATTACGTACTCACCTACCTGCTCCTCGGTCTTGTAGTTCCCGGACTCGATCTTGACGAGACACTTCTTGCAGGATCCTTTTCCTCCACATACGCTCCTGATGTATATTCCTGCCTTGCGTGCAGCATCGAGCAAGGTCTCGTTTGGTCCGACCTCTACCTCTATGTTATACGGCTTGAATATTACCTTAGGCACAACAAGCTTTTAGGTAGACTATTCCGTTTAAAATTGTGTCGACAAGAGACTTAAAGGCAATGCTCTGTAATGAGCAGTTAGTAGAGAAGTGCTTTGTTAAGGATAATGAACTAATATTGAAAATCAAGATAGAGAAGTTGAGAGAGATAGTTAAGATTGCTCAGGAAGCTGGACTGAATAAGCTACTGACGATAAACGTGGTCGATCTTCCTCGCACAAAGACCTTCCTGCTGATATACACGCTATCCTCACTATCCTCTCGGGACCTAGTACACATCAAGGTTGCCGTGCCGCGAGACAGACCAGTAGTTCCCAGCATATCTGACATCTATCTCGAGGCTGACTACTTTGAGCGAGAGTGTCATGAGATGTTTGGTATAGTGTTTGAGGGTAACAGTGAGTGTAGAGGAACCTTCTTTCTTGATAAGTCTATAGAGGGCCTGTTTCCTCTAAGAAAGGACAGAGCATGATAATCTCTCTAAAGGACCTCTTCCTCGCGCTAGTAGCACCTGGCCTTCTTGCTGCTCTACTCAGTGCACTGATATGTGTATGGCTTGAGAGAAAGCTTGCAGCAATAGTCCAGCATAGGTACGGTCCATACAGGGTCAGCAAGAGACTTGAGGGTCTTCTTCAGCCAGTAGCGGACTTCATCAAGCTGCTCGTCACAGAGCCCATAATACCGGAGGAGACAAATAAGCTGCTGTTCGTCTTGCTTCCAGTAGTTCTGTGTACTGTTGTACTGCTAGGAACAGCATTTACTCCCATAGCTCCCGGTCTCTGCCTAGTTGACTCTCCACATGCACTACTACTGCTACTTGCAGTGATGCTGTCATCCTCGGCTCTCATCGCAATAATTGGCTGGAACGCAAGTGACAAGTTCACCTTCATTGGAGCAGTAAGAGAGGTTCTTCAGGCACTTGCATACGAGATCGTGCTCATACTCGTGTTTCTCTCCGTTGTGCTGCTGTACAAGACAGGAAGCATCGTGAAGATAGTTCAGGAACAGGAACACATCCCGGGCGCGATACTCAATCCTGTGGCTTTCGTGCTCTATGTAATATGTTCTCTTATGGCTACAAGCAGGTTTCCCTTCGAGGTACCTGAGGCCGAGACTGAGATCGTGTTTGGACCCTTCACGGAGTACTCTGGGTCTCTTCT
>JALWFJ010000039.1 GCA_027036495.1 Thermoproteales archaeon | reverse complement strand
GAAGAAACATACATCAAGATTAACAGGCCTCACCCAGAACTAAAGCTTGAGATCGTACTTGAAGGTATACGAGAGTTCTCAAGAGAGTATAGAGGAAAACTGCTAAGTGAGACCATGCTTATATCATCTATTAACGACAAAGAGGATGAAATTGAGCAGATAGCAAGGTTTCTCAGAGAGATTAACATTGACTACGCATACATTGCTATTCCAGTAAGACCTACCTGCGAAACCTGGGTCAGACCAGCTACCGAGGAGACATTAGTTAGGGCATACAACATCTTTGCTAAGAACCTTGGTCAAGAAAGAGTGAAGCTTCTCCTTGAGCTAGAGAAGGAAGGTCCTCTTGGACCCATCAAGGACCCAGTAAGTGAGCTCCTATCTATGCTCTGTGTACATCCACTAAAACTCGACTATGCTGTCAAATTTCTGGAGAGAGCAGGTCTAGACCCGGAGAGCACGCTCAGAGACCTGGAGTCTAGGGGGCTCATTAGGATAGTCGAGTATGAGGGAAAGTTGTTCCTTGTTAGAAGAACAAGTACCTAGTCGACATAGTACGTATATACCTCTCCCCTCAACATAGACACCCAGCTACGTAACTTGTCCCTGACTGACGTTATGTCAAGTCCATGCCTAGTCTTAACTAGAAGAAGCTTGAGCTTGACGTTAGCTCTCTGATACAGCTCCTGTAGAAACTTTAGATCATCATCCATGCTTCCTCTCAGAAAGACATTCGCTTTTCCATCAGTGATCACGTACACCGTGACTATACCGTTCCTGTACTTCTCCAGAAACCTCTTAGCAACGTGAAAAGCCTTGCACAACCCATCAGACAGTGGCGTTGATCCCCCAATCTCGACGTTATGAACAGTCTCAAGCAACTTAGAGTAACTTCTTGTTGGTCCTAGCAACACTCTTGCTTCTCGTCCTCGAGAGACTATGAGTGAGACCAGGGTCTTCTCCACGTAGGATCTCCTAACTATGCTGTTAACTAGGCTAGATGCTAACTTAAGCTTAGTCCTTGCATACATACTTCCACTAGCGTCGAGAACCAATATGTGAAGATGAGGTCTCTCTGGCCTTCTAACTCGAACCCTGATATCGTCCTGTGTGATCACTACTGGAACTCTTGGACTTCTCAAGATTGCTTGCCTAATTGACGCGTAGAGATCTACATCGACGATGTCTCCAGATCTTGGAGGAGGAATTGAATCTACAATAGCACCACGCTGAGCAGCAATAGCTACACCCGTCCTAGTTCTGGACGTGCACGTAAAAGAGCCTCCAGCAAGTGACTCACCCGATCTAGGTGGAGAGAGGGGAAGATGCTCCTGTCTAGTTGACTCGGGAAGAGACCTTCCTAGAACGTTGTCGCTTCCTCCCATGGAACCTGTACCTCCAGAGCCTCTACTAAGGCTCTCGGAGGAGCTAGCTGTACCTGTCTCTTTGCTAGGCTCTCTCTTTATTGAGCTTTCACGAAAATTTTCTTGAGGTGAGGGAGGAGGGTTCTCAGGTTCCTCGCCAAAGACTTGTCTCATAACCTCCTCTAGCTTTCTCGAGGGTGGCTCAAAGGGGCTGAGTCTCATCCTATGTGGCAGTGCAAGCTCCATGGCCTTCTTCACGTCGTCTAGGGTTACCCTTCTTCTCCCGTTCAATGCTGCTATTGCCTTAGCAGTCTTTGTAGTCACGATCTCCGCTCTGTGAGTCTTTATTCCAAGCTTGATGACCGTGTCCACAATTAGCTTCAGCAAGTCATCGTCTAGCTCGACCTCTGGGAGAAGTTCCCTTGCTCTCTTAACCTTCTCTCTAACCTCTCTCTCACTCTCCTCGTACTTTCTCATGAACGATATTGGATCCCTATGAAACTCTTCTACCCTCCTGACAATCTCCATTCTCTCTTCGGTGATGGAGGAGGCTGAAACATCGACGTAGAGCCCAAACCTGTCTAGCAGCTGCGGTCTGAGCTCTCCCTCCTCTGGGTTCATTGATCCTACAAGTATGAACCTCGCTGGATGTCTGAAAGATATTCCTTCACGTTCAACAATGTTCCAGCCACTCGCTGCTGCATCTAGCAGGAGATCTGCAATGTAGTCCTCCAGCAAGTTAACCTCATCTATGTACAGTATGTTCCGGTTAGCCTCAGCTAGCAGACCTGGCTTGAATACGACTCTACCTTCTCTAAGTGTACGCTCAACATCTATTGACCCTACAAGTCTGTCAGGAGTTATGTTTAGAGGCAAGTCTATGACCCTCATCTTCCTGTACTCTACCTCAAGCTTCTCTCCCCTGCTCCATAGCTCATAGTGGTAGTCGCACATCTCAAGCGGGTTGAAGGGATTGCAGTTGAAGGGACAGCCCTTGACTACTGGGATCTCTGGCAGGACATTTGCTAGTGCTCTGACAAGCGTAGACTTGCCTGTACCCTTATCGCCGCTGAGTAGAACTCCGCTGATTGTTGGATCTACGGCTATTACCAGAAGTGCCAGCTTGGCGTTATCCATCCCTACAATGGCCGAGAATGGAAAGTATACTCTTCTGGAGCTCATGAGTGGTCTCTCACTGCTAGTATTGCTTTCTCGATATCATGTATGTTTCTTTTCCAGGTAGGCACATCGTCTGGAGAGAATATCCATATCTCGCCGCGCTGTGCTGGTCCAGTAGTCTCTCCCTCGAGCATGGACTCAATCTCGGAGTGTATCTCCTCAAGTCTTCTCTTCAAGTCCTCTGGAGCATTCCAGAGTCCTCGAGCTGCTGCCTCGAGGAGTCTTCTCGTAATCTCCTCTAGTGCGAACACGTTGTTCTCCATGAACCATCTTCTCATGTTCTCGTCCATAACATATCTCTGTGCAATATTGTTCCAGATCTCGTCTGGCACCTGTCCCGTCGTTGCGTGCCAGCCGTACAGGTGCACTATCTTCTTCATTAACTCGCTAGCCCCCCTATAGCCATGCTTTCTCATCTCCTCAATCCATCTTGGGTTCAGCAACTTCGAGTAGACCACTCTTGTGAGCTCCTCTCTCACAGTCCTGATCTGAGGATCTGAAACGTCACGAGTATCAATGACGACGTTCAGTGGGTCTGTCTCTCTCACAGTCCTTACAGCAGCGTGAAAGCCTCCCTGAAATGCAAAGTAGCAGCAGCAGTTTGTTGGATCATGCTCGTCACTTGGGTGATTCCTAGCTATGACATCAACATTGGATAGCTGCATCACGAGTAGCTCTGGTCTCTGGGCACCGTACGTGTCTCTAGTGTACATGTATGATGCCCAGTGAATCCACACTTTACCGAGGTCTTCGATTGTCTTCCAGGCGGATGCAAATATGGCATAGTTAACACCTGCACCATATGCACCAGGTGGATCCCCCCATACACGTGCACTAGCAGTGCGCTCAGCCTCGCTTCTGCTAAGTCCGAGCTCAGTAAGTTTCCTTACATACTCAAGATAGTGCTTCCTCGGATAGTTCATGTCCAGCGGCTCGTCCAGTATCACCACTTTTCGTACAGCCTCATCAATCAGGTAGACGTAGTTGGGCAAAGTGTCTCTGACGATGCCGCTTATCCTGACAACAACGTCTATCCTCGGTCTACCAAGCTCCTTGAGTGAGATAGGCTCAACACCACTGACTCTACCGGACGAGTCCCAGATAGGCTTCACACCTAGCAGGTATAGTATACGTGCAAGTTGCTCTCCATCAGCCTTATACGCATCAATGCTCCAGAGCACCTCACCAATAGACTCAGGATAGCGTCCAAGCTCTCTCAGACACCTCTCAAGCAGCTTCTCAGCAGACTTAACGCCAACCTCCCACGCAGCCTTTGTCGGCAGCGTCGTTGGGTCGACAGCATAGAAGTTTCTACCTGTAGGCAAGACCTCAACCTTCCCGCGAGTTAGTGCACCCGAGGCACCTGGCTCCACATAGCCTCCATCAAGGCCTGTTAGTAGACCATGAACCTCATGTTCACTGCAGGAGAAGTAGAGGTAGGCAAGCTCTAGACCCTTCCTGAAAGTCTCAAGAACTAGCTCTCTTCTCTTGGCATCAAGCAGTTTCACCTGACAGCTCACAGATGCTCTAGTACTTAGCTAGGATCTCTCTTTTAAGTATATCCCGTTCTAATACTTAACACTAGCAGATGTATTACTAGGTCGCATTTAGGAACCAAGCTACACCGTCCTAGAAAGCTCCTTCCTAATAGCTTCTCCGAGGACGTCTTCAAGAACGTCCCAAGTCAAGTCCTGTGGCCTAACTCTCCTAGCAATTAGTTGCTCTAGCGTACGTACAGCTATCCTGTACAGCACCTCAAGCACCTTTCTATTACTCATGCCTAGCTTCTCGCAGTAATCCTCGGGTCTTCTCTTGAGCTCGTCATAGTTGAGGCCAAGGTAGACCGCGACCGCTCTCAGTATCGAGCTCCACGTGTAAGTGTCGTACTTCATGACCGTCGCTACGTGTTCTGCAAGCCTTCCCGGGCTATCATCAACATGTCCAAACACGTGTAGTCCCTGCTCTACTTGGCTTGTCCTGACAAGGTCAAGGTACCTGTGAACCTCCTCAATGAGCTTATCAGGATCGTCTGTCTGCCTTACTGGCAGTCCAAGCTTTGCTACTAGGTCTCTTATCCTGGCCACAATTATGTCACATCTAGCCTTCTCGCCAAGTCTCTTTGCCTTCTCATACTGCTCTACAAGCTCATCAAGCTCTCCGAGAGAGTCAACAGCCTCCATCATTGGTGGATATACATGATCTACAAGCACTGCGTAGCCTCTCCTCTTGGCTATGACTCCCTCCATGGGATTGCTCACAATGTACACATACAGGAAGGGCACATCATCAATAGTTATCTCTGGCCAGCACATGGGAGAGAGCCCAACCCCCTTCCCTGGTCTAAACTCCAGGTAGCCATGCGTCCCAAAGTGTAGTATTAGGTCAGCCTTGAAGACCCTAGTTATCCATCTGTACACTGCTAGCCATTGATGTGGTGGAGGTGTTGTGGGATCATGAAGAATCTTACAGACACGACCATCACAGACAGAGCCAACACACCCAAACTTGGGCTGAGGAATTAGGACCACATTGCCAAACCTAATGCCAGGAACGACGAACTTGCCCTCATAGATGGCTCCAGAGAAGATCTTGTCGATCTTGCCATTGACCAGATCCGCTGGGTGACCCCACGTCTCGACTACTCTTCTCTTCACTTGGTCGGGGAGCTCTTCAAACCATCTCATGTAGGTGTCTAGATCGACCATGTCTACGTATCCTCCACGTCTAACGATGTCATCAATAGAGGTCCACCTGAACTCGCTTGTTGCTCTTCTATCTAGGATTAACTTTATCAGCTCCTGCCCAGTCTCAGTAATCTTATCACCAACGTTGTACCCAAGCTCTCTCAGTCTATGCAGTAGTCTGACCACCGACTCAGGCACATCAAGTCCAAGACCTACACCTATGGTTGCTTCAAGCATCTTGCATGGCGGATTGTTCAGCACTATTGCTATCTTCCTCTCCGAGGGCGGCTTTCTTCGGAGCTCAATCCACCTTCTAACTCTCTTAGCTATGTACGCTGCGTGCTGCCTGAAGGTCTCTGGCACTCTGTGATCATCTTGCTCCCTGTGTCCCACCAGGAATATTGGCTCACAGACTCCATCGACCTCCGGCATTATGACCTCGTAGACCTGTGATAGGTATGCTATGCCCTGCTCATCGTTTAGCCACTCATCGACGCTCTTGTACCAGTCTTTCACAGCCTTAATTACCGGAACATTCAATCTCTTAAGAAGCTCAACTCCACGTTCTACTCTCCTAAACTCTCTGCTCCACTCAACAGACCTCCCATGATCAAGCAGGAAAAAGCTCACTAGACTCACGAGAACCTCTATTATCGGCCTCCCATCAACAATGAAGAACTCCCTTATCGTGTCCTCGGCAGAGGGCTCTCCAGTAAGAGGACTAGCATAGCCTGAAGTGAAGACAGGTACAACACCTAGACCTTCATCCTCGAGAGATTCGACTAGGTGACGTACAGGGTCAAGTGTGCCATAGAGCCACCAAGTTCTGTAGAACAGCACTCCCACAAGCGGCTTATCAGAGGCGTAGTATCTCTCTAGGAACTCTCTAGTACTAGTAAGTGTTCCCAGTTTTGGATGCCATATGCCGTGCCAAGGTGCTGGCTCCGGCTCCTCTGGCCTCTCTCTAGTTAAACCAGCGAGGTTGCATACATAGAGGACAAGATTTCTGAAGTTTCTAAGACCACCATACTTGAAGTACAGTGCAGCTTTCCTGAGAACATCCATACTACATCTGGCTAAGGTCAGGTAGGACTCTACTAGTGGTATTACAATGCAGTCCCTGTTCTCAGCTAGTGCCTCTTCAATCTCAAGCGGGACCTCGTGTGAGTATATTACAACAGCTCTGGCTCTGCGAAATAGCTCTACTCGGTCTCTCGCCTCAGCCGGGGTTAGCACGGCGATCTCACTCTTCAGATCAGGTAGCTGCTCAACAGCCTCTCTGAGCATCTTAACTGCAGGACTGAAGAACCCCACAAGGAGGACTACCTGAACATTGTGGTGCACATGTCTACGTTAAGACTGAACGTAATAAGTGTTGTTTTCTATGTTATGTTCATGCTGAGTCAAGGCAGAAAACCTAGTCTATGAGAACTAGCATCAATGCAGATACCTGAACGCTATGTAAGACAGCTTCCAATAGTAGGCGAAGATCTTCAGAGAAGGCTCGGCTCCACGACCGTCGTGATTGTTGGGTGCGGTGGTCTTGGATCAGCAATATGCGAGCTTCTAGCCAGACTTGGTGTTAATCATCTATACCTGATCGATAGAGACGTCGTAAAGCTACATAACCTAAATAGAGGCTCGTTCTTCACGGTTAGTGATCTTGGCAAGCCTAAAGCCCAGGTATGCGCTGAGAGAACACGCTTAGATAAACCCTGAGGTCAAGGTTGAGGCACTGATTGATGAGATCAGGGGAGACAATGTTGGGGGGCTTATCGGTAAGCCTGACGTTGTCTTTGGCTGTACTGACAACATTAGGTCGAGACTTATTGTGAATAAGTACTGTGTGTCTCGAGGCTTACCCTGGATCTATGCTGCAGCTGAGGAGCTCTATGGCTACGTCATGCTGATTGTTCCTTGCAGGACTGCATGCCTGTCATGTCTCTACTCTGTAACTCCAGCTGAACGTAGAGAGATACCAGTCATTGGTCCAGCAGTCACGATGGTTGCATCTATAGCTACCATGAAGCTCCTTGAGCTAGTTAGGGGAGAGATCAAGTCTGAGCTTACATATGTTGACTGTAGAGAGTTAACAATTGAGAAACTACCTGATACAGAGGAGAGAAAACTGTCCCGCATGTGGCAGCATATGCCATGCGTGAGGGTGATTCTTTATGGGAGTCTTAGAGGTCGTGCAGGTTAGAGTAGCAGGGAGTTTGTCTTGAACGAGGGAGCAACGCTCGGTGACTTGCTTAAGCAGCTTGAGAACACGATTGACGAGTTGAAGTACATGATCAGCGAGATGATTGTGCTTGTTAATGGTAGACCGGTAAGTCAGAGAGAGCTTAGGCAGGTTACGATTAGGGATGGTGATGTTGTTGAGCTTCTACTCTCAATTACGGGTGGTTAGACGTGATGGTTGAGGTGTATGTCGGTACTTCAGGATGGGTGTATGACTGGAATCCTGAAGGTAGGTTTGACTGGTATGCAAGACACTCAGGACTTAACGCCGTAGAGCTTAACTCATCTTTCTACCGGTTTCCCTTCCTAAGTCAGGTCAAGTCCTGGGCTAGCAAAGGTGCTCATCTGAGATGGGCGATAAAGGTTCACCACTCAATAACGCATCTGAGAAAGCTATCCGATAAAGCACTACCAACGTGGGAGAAGTTCAGAAAGCTATTTGATCCTCTTGAGCCATACATAGACTTCTACCTCTTCCAGATGCCACCGAGCTTCAGCGCTACAAAGGAGAACAGAGATAGAGTTAGAAGATTCGCCTTAGCCACTAAGCTAGGTTCAAAATTCGCAATCGAGTTCAGACATAGGTCCTGGTTTAACGATGAGACCGTCAGGCTCTGTAGAGATCTTGGGATAACTGTCGTGTCCATAGACGCGCCAATAGGCACCTGGATTGCATCTAGCAACTCAATAGTGTACCTTAGGCTTCATGGTAGAACAGAGTGGTACGCACATGACTACAGGGAGGACGAGCTCAGAGACTTGGCAGTCAAGATGCGTGAGCTCTCGCCGGAGAAAGTGTACGTGTTCTTCAACAACGATCACTGGATGCTCGATAACGCTAGAAAGATGATGACAATATTGAGGCAAGTATTCCGCCAAGAATAGCCTAACGTATCCTTAAATCTTAGCGACGGCTCGATTCCTAGCCGAGGAAACGCATGCTAGCATTTGCGTACGCCAGAGTAAGCACCGAGGAACAAGACCTAGAGACCCAGGTCAGGGCTGTCGAAGAGTGGGCACGTTCAAATAATGTCACCATAGTTGAGTGGTTCGTCGATCATGGAGTGTCAGGTGCGGTCCCCCTCAACGAGCGTCCAGGCTTCAGGAAGCTACTGGAGAGACTACAGCAGACTAATCCTAAGCCTAGTCTCCTGCTGGTGTACGATGTCACGAGAGTGGCTAGAAGTTTGCGCGAGTTCCTGCTTGCGTGGAACTACATAGAGAATGTTATTGGGCTGGCTTTAGTGCCAGTGAAGGACATACACATATTCAGAGTTCCTCACGAGTACAGAGACATACTGAGAACTCTCCTTGCAACGTTTGCAGAGCTTGAGCGTGAGTTCATTAGGCGTCGAACACGAGACGCAATGCGTAGACTGAAGCAAGAGGGAAAGATCACGAACGTTGTCGAGCGTCTAATGCGTGAGAACAGGGAGCTTCTCGAAAAGGTATGTCAGGAGTACAGGGAGGGAACACCTAAGTACAGACTCTCGAAGAAGTATGGACTCTCTCTCTACGCCGTGGAGAGAATACTGAGAGAGTACTGTGGCGTATTTTACGAGAGCGTGTGCCCCAGATGTATGCACATGCTAAGGCTTGAGAGAAGAAACGTCGAGTTCAGCGATGGCAAGGTTAAGGTCAAGGTGGTCTACTACTGTCCAAACTGTGGATACGTCTGTGAGACAGAGGAGAGCTCCTAGGACTCGACCTATACGCAGATAATAGTGTCATGAGAGCTGTCCATAGCCTATTTTAGGTATGATACGCTAGGCTTGACGTGGAGCTTAGCGTAAAGCTACTTAGAGACACAAGCGAGATCTTGATTGAGCATGTTGACAGCGGATCAATAAGGGTGTTTAACAACCTCTCAGATGCGCTAGACTACATCAAGAGGGTCCTTGAGGAAGAGCTGAGGAGAAAGCAAGAGGAGTGTCAGAGACAGGAAGAGTCTCTTGAGGAGCTCTCTAGCAGGACCTGGTACATAAGGTTTCCACTGACTAGACTGTTCAGCGCGCTTCGCTTTCTCTACGAGAAGAAGATCAGAGACGTCAAGAGAGGACTCGAGGAGTACTGCAAGGCTGCTGGCCTGAGCAAGTCTAACATCAGGGCAATAGTGCCGACGTTCGTTTCTCTAGGACTACAGGAGGGGAACAAGCTCACCGAGAAGGGAAACCTAGTTGCAAAGTACCTCTCCGAGGGAAAGCTTGAGCAAGCTGCAGATGTACTCTTCGAGTGTGCAGCATCCAACTCGCTGCTGAGAGAGATTCTGCAGGAGCTATGGTCCACTGACATGAACTCTGTCAGTGAGGTTGTCAAGAGCGTCCTTGCCAGACACGGGTACAGCAGGCATGACGAAGTTAACTACACCTCCGAGTTTGTGAAGTTCTTACTGAGGCACAGCTGTAGATGCAGGTGCTACGTAGTATGCAACATTGTGCGTAGGTACCTCAGAGAGAAGAGGAGAGCATACATAAACAGCATACCGAAGGAGTGTCTACCTGACGTCACGTACGAGCTACTGAGCTATCTTCTGGAGACTAGACCCTACATACTTCAGAGTGTTCTAGATCCAGCTGGCCTGAGAATAGACCAGATACAGATTCTCAGAGAGAGCGACAAGATCCTAGTGATAGGTAGACACAGCGAGCATGTTGTGCAGATTCTGCCTAGAGTCCTCATAACGAGAGACATACTCTACGCATCAGCACTCAGACAGGAGTTAGATAAGCTACGTGGCGAGCTCCTACAGAGAGCCAGAAACAACAGGACAAGCTACCTAATAACGATGCTCATACTAGTGAACGACATCTACACAAGACTCAAGCTCTACCTCGAGCACCTTATCAGAGATCAAAGCTTTTCAACAAAGATCATAGACCTACCCTAAGAGAACGTGCAAGTCGTGGAGAACGCACAGTGTCTAAAGACCTCAAGGATACCTGGACACGTCGCTGTAACCTTCCCGCGACACTACAGCTGGCTTAGACACAACCTGATATCAGACCTAACTCTCAGCGAGAAGCTGGTAATAGCAGTAGATATTCTACATAGAGTGCTCAACATAGCGGAGTACCTTCTTAATCGTGGAATCAGGATAGTAACTCTAGACTACCTTCCAAGTTACGTCCTCAAGAAGCTAAACATAGACCTCTCAGTCCTTGAAGACACACTTGTAAAGGTTCTAGCAAGAGCGAGAGACGTACGCGTTAGGTGCTACCTCTTTGACGAATCTAACAGCCTAACTCTGATAAAGTTCGTTCCCGAGGATGCGGACAGGAAAGTAAATCTAGTGATAGGATACGACCACAAGCTCGAGCTTAAGTACATGCTTCTCAGAGCACTAGCAGACTGCAGACTAAGCAGACTTGACCTCGACATGGAGACGCTAGAACAGTTTGTAAACACTTGCAGAAGCTACTCAATCCTGGAAGAGGACCCCGACCTCGTCATAGTCTTTGGAGATGAACATACTCCAAACTTCCTGATATACAACCTCTCATACTCGGAGCTAGTGTTCATAGACAAGTTCCTGTACGAGATCACCTTCTCAGACCTCGAGAACGCGCTTGAGACCTATCAGAGAAGGACACGCAGGTTTGGCAGGTAGTGCAAAATAAGTCTCCAGCACCTAGGAGGACACATAATGACTGGAGCTCTAGGAGCACACGTGGTAGTCCTAGTCACTGTTTCAAGCAGAGATGAGGGTATAAGGATAGCACGTGAGCTTCTAAACAAGAAGCTTGCTGCCTGTATAAACATAGTCGACAACGTTCACAGCATCTTCCTCTGGGAGGGAAAGATCGACGAGGCTAAGGAGGCGCTACTTATAGTGAAGACAAGGCTAGACAAGATGAATGAGGTCATATCCTGCATAAAGTCACTACACTCTTATCAGGTTCCGGAGATCATTGCCATACCTATAGTGTATGGCTTTGAGCGCTACCTTAGATGGATAGACGAGTCTCTGGGACACGCATAATTAGAGGAGCCTAGACAGTGATCACTATGTCACGCGCATTCTTCATACTACTAGACGGGGGAGCTGATCGTCCTGTAAGAGAGCTCTACTACAAAACTCCTCTTGAGGCTGCCGCTAAGCCAATGTTTGATAGACTTGCATGTGAGGGCTCATGTGGCATCCTCTACACGATAAAGCCAGGAGTCAGGCCAGGATCAGACACTGCACATCTCGCACTCTTTGGGTATGACCCTCACGTCTACTATAAGGGAAGAGGGCCCTTTGAGGCAGTTGGTCTAGGACTTGAGGTCAGGCCAGGCGATGTAGCTTTCAGGACAAATCTCGGGACAGTGGACGAGAACAACATAGTTATTGATAGGAGAGCTGGAAGATACTTCACGCAGGAGGAGATAAAGGAGATAGAGTCGATAGTGCAGGAAGCTTGTCAGGAGATCAGTAAGAAGTTTGGAGTTGAGCTAGTGTACAAGCATGGCACAGAGCATAGAGGCGCACTTGTTCTGAGAGGAGAGAAGATAAGCCATGAAGTTACTGGGAACGATCCTCACAAGACTGGAGTGCCTCAGCAGAAAGTGACCCCACTCAGAGACACAGAGGAGGCGCGTAGAACAGCGGAGATCTTGAACGAGTTCATTGAGCTAGTGATGAGAAAGCTCAGTAAGGCAAGGTTCAACGAGGAGAGGAGAAAGCAAGGTAAACCTCCAGCTAACACCATGCTGATAAGGGGAGCTGGCGTTCTCCCAGAGATAGAGCCCATAACTAGGAGATACAAGCTCAGGGCAGCAATGATTGCAGGAATAGCCTTAATCAAGGGAATCGGGAAGGTGCTAGGCTTTGACCTAGCCGAGATACCAGGCTACAGAGGATCACGTGACGACGACTTCGACACAGCATTCAGCAAGGCCGTGGAGCTTCTCCAGAGTTACGACTTTGTCTTTCTCCACGTTAAGCCAACTGATGCATATGGTCACGATGGAGATGCACGTGGAAAAATTGAGATCATAGAGCGCGTCGACAAGGCCCTTAAGAGAGTCTTCGAGAACATACCTGACGACACGTACATAGTAGTCACGTGTGACCACGCAACTCCTGTGAAGATACGTGATCATACAGGTGACCCCGTGCCTTTCCTTATGTGGGGACCTGATATCCCAATGGACGACGTGATGAAGTTCTGTGAGCGTGAGTGTGCAAAAGGATACTTCGGCACAATCTTGGGTCTAGACGTCATGAACCTAATATGCAACTACCTAGGAAAGTTAGAAAAGTTCGGAGAGTAAACACTACGCAGAAAGAGGTCAGTGATGAACACCCTGACCACTGAGCTAGAGGGCGGTGAAGACTGGTATTACTGCTGACTCGCTCTCAGAATAGCTTCAGGAACTCAGCACTCGGCTTTTTCATCAGTCACTCAGCTAACTTCGGGATCATCACTCAGTTCTACATGGATGATACACGTGTAGTAGACGTCTACACTCCTACAGCTAGTATACTACTAGTACCCTAGGATCCTATATATCTCAGATTACTCTTATTTTCCTTCTTTGGTTTATTAGACTTGCAGGAGTAACTATAAGTGAGGCTCGATGAGCCGAATTCTAGATTACGAGATCGAGTACATTAACAGAGAGAGCTGGTTAGTGAGAGAGAACGCCAACGTGAATGAGGCAGCCATAACCCTGTTCTGGTACATTTCCAAGAGATGCATGCTTGAGGATGTACTGAAGTACTTCCCTCCAGATGCTGTGCGTGCATATAGGGATGGGTGGATCCACCTGAACAAGGTATTTGACGGGGGATGGTGGCTGCCCTACTGCTGCGGCGTAGATACTGCCCAGATACTGTTGAAGGGTCTAAGGACGCCAAACGTCATGTCTAGACCACCTAGACATCTTGACTCTGCGGTTGATCAGCTTGCTAACTTTGTCATGATGATGGCTAATGAGAGGACAGGAGCAGTTGGGTTAAATGCTGTTGATCTATATCTTGCACCATTTGTTAGACATGACAGGCTAGACTACAGACATGTAAAACAGTGTATCCAGAGATTCATCTACAACCTAAACTACACCACGAGAGTAGGCTACCAGACTCCCTTCAGTAATGTTACTCTTGCGCTTGGTGTACGTGACTACTGGAATGCTCCTGCAGTTGTTGGTGGAAAGACTGTTGGTAAGCTAGGCGACTTTGTTGATGAGGCTAAGCTT
>JALWFJ010000038.1 GCA_027036495.1 Thermoproteales archaeon | reverse complement strand
CTGATCCTAGATGAGCAGTTTGAGGAAGTATCTTCCAGACTATGTTAACATAGAGAAGGAGAGACCTTCTCTCTTTGTCTCATGTCCCCGCGAAAAGATAAGAGAGTTAGCAATGCACTTTAAGCAATTAAAGCTGAAGTTTATCACCATGACAGGAGAGGACCTAGGAGACAAGCTTGCTGTGATTTATCACTTTGCCCTTTATCCCAGCATACATGGTGAGAGAGGGACAATAAACGTCAAGGTCTACGTTCCAAAGGATGACCCCAAGGTTCCAACAATAAGTGATCTCTATGTCCCAGCGCTTCTTTATGAGAGGGAGGTCTGGGAAATGGTAGGCATAGTGTTTGAAGGTCATCCACGACTTGAGCCACTGTTCTTGTCGTCTCCCGACATGCCTAAGTTCCCGCTTCGCAAATCGTAACTGTGTTTTCTCTTTCTAGAAGGATCCTTAATCCTTATTAATAATGAAGCCAGCTAGTCTCTATTGAGGGGTTATGAGTCTTATCCTTCCAGTCGGACCTTACCATCCAGCACTTCATGAGCCTATCTGTATAAAGCTGTATACTGAAGGTGAATATGTTGTTGATGTTGACTTGAAGCTCGGACATGTTCATCGTGGAATTGAGTGGCTAGGCGAGAGAAGAACGTGGATACAGGTTCCATACCTTGCTGAGAGAATTTGTGGAATATGTGGAGACGTGCATAGAGTGACCTACCTATCGGCAGTAGAGTCGCTGTTGGGAATCGATCCTCCTCCTCGTGCAAAGTACATTAGAACCATAATGCTTGAGCTCGAGCGTATTCATAGTCACTTGCTGATCATAGCTGCTCTCTTTCATGCAATTGGGTTTGATGCGTGGTTCATGCAGATCATGGCTGTGAGAGAGAAAGTCATGGATCTCTGCGAGATGATAAGCGGAAATAGAAAGCAGTATGCCATGTCCGTCATTGGTGGCGTCAGGAAAGATATACCAGACGAGATGAAGCCTAAGATCCTCCGTGTAATACAGGAGATAAGGGACTACACAAAGAAGGTCATAATCCCGGTAATGGAGGGCGACAAGACGTACCAGGCTAGAACACGTGATGTGTCGAAGATAGACTACGGTACCGCATATGAGTACCATCTTGTGGGTCCAACAGTGAGAGCATCAGGTGTCTACAGCGACATCAGGTATGACGAGCCTTACGAGGCGTATCCAGAAGTTGACTGGGAGGTAATAGTTCACCAAGATGGTGATAACTGGGCTAGGATGTACGTTAGAGCTCTCGAGGTGCTTGTGTCCTGTGACATAGTTGAGCAGTGCTTGGAGAAGATGCCGGGAGGAGACATAATTCATCCGAAGGCTAAACCGTGGCTGAGGGTTCCTCCAAGAGTCCCCGAAGGAGAGGCTGTGTTCAGAACTGAGGCGCCTAGGGGAGAGCTTATTCACTATGTCTTAAGCACTGGCGGTGACAAGCCGGCAAGATGGAGAGTGAGGACTCCCTCCTATGCAAACTTTGGAGGCATTAAGCCCCTGCTTGTAGGAACCCATGTTGCAGATGTGCCAATATCGTATACAAGCATTGACCCATGTCTATCCTGTACAAACAGGGTAGAAATAATAGATGTTAAGAGTGGTCAAGCTAGGGTCGTGACCTCGGTGGATCTGATACAGTTGTCGAGAAAAGTCACAAAGAAAATGATTCTTTACGGTAAGGACTACAGATAGAGGTAGTACATAGTAACACGTGACGTGTTAAACTTCTCTGACTCAATTATTTTTAACCTGAAAAGCTCATTACACATGTGCAAGCTCTAGCACAGATACTAATAGCACTAGCGGCAGCGTCTCTCTTCGCATTTGCAACAGTGAGAAACATCGTAGCAAGTGGTATTGCAGGTGTTGCAAGCCTCGTGTTCTATGACATAGCAATGTGCCAGATCAAGGGAGGACTAGGAGCGTACCTGGCATATTTGCCGATCTATGTGATGTTCTATGCGGCATATCTTGTTCTCTCCGTAAGCTTCACCAGGTTCTCGCCAAAGGTTGAGGAGTCACCCAGGTTGCCAGGAGTCGTGATAGGAATGTTCTCTATGTTGTTACTTGTATGCGTCTTCTACGGTATGACGTACCTGGCTGCTTTACCCTCCAAGCTGAACCTGCTATATGCATATGCAGTAGCATTCTTCAGTTCGATGCTCCTGGTAGTGTTTCTTATCAGGGACGTTGCGAAGATTGGGCTAGCACTTCTATCATGTGTGTGGTACTGCCATGCTGTTGTTCCAGAGACGAATGTGCTCTACATGTCGACAATATGTGTAATATCGATGTTTGTTGTAGGTGCTGCAGTGTACTATGCATACAGAGAGTATAACTCTAGAAACATAGACTTGATGGTTAAGCTAAGACTGTAGGGGGTGAGAACATGCTCATACCCATACTTATTGGGTTAGCAATAGCAACAACACTATTAGCGGCAGGTATAGCTACTGCGAGGTACCGAGGAGGAGCAGCAGTCGTTGCTGGTGGCACGCTTGCTGGATTAGCACTCTCGGTGTACATGCTGTATGTAGCGTTTAATAGAGGGGTAACTTACGAGTCCCTAGGACCACTGCTGTTCAAGATCGATAAGGCTACTGCAATATTCACGTTCACTGTATTCTTGATAGGATTTGCTGCCTCTCTCTTCGCTGTAGATGTTTCTCCGAGAAGAAACCAGGCCTGCCTCCCGCCATTCTTAGCAGCATTCATATTCACTGTATCACTTCTAGGACTAAGTGCTAACCTGGTCACTGCGTGTATATTTGTTGAGTTACAGACATTCTCAATAATACTGTCACTGCTTGCAGGCGAGGAGTACTCTGGAGAGGCCGCCATCAAGTACATGTACATGGCTCTACTTGGAAGCGCCTTTGTAGCTCTAGGATTAGGTCTAGTAAGCATAAGGCTAGCTCAGCTCATAGCCATTGGCTTGATCCTGTACGCAGTTGGTTTGCTACTAAAGACAGGAGTATTCCCACTTCATGCATGGCTACCTGACGTACATGCAAGAGCTCACACATCTGTGAGTGCAGTCCTATCAAGTGTTGCTGTTGCTTCTGGACTCATAGCATTCTCAAACATAATCGCACCCTACCTCAGCAAGCTTGTCTCAAGTGGCCTATGTACAGCACTAGGTGATGCTATGCTCGCGCTAGCCATAGCCAGCATAATCTACGGATCAGTGAGTGCTCTAACAACTAAGGACATCAAGCGTGCATTAGCATACTCAACAATCGGTCACATGGGTTTTGCACTAGCACCTTTTGCTGCCGGCCTTGTGCTAGCTGGAATGAGGATCGTCCCCGTGAGCGATCTGGCAGTATACAGTGGAGCCATGATTCTGTACCTAATAGTTCATGCGCTTGGCAAATCACTACTATTCTTAGCTGGAGGACTACCAGTAGGTCTGTATGGAGTACATGATTACGTTGAGCTAGGTGGTCTATTTAGAAAACACAGAGTCGCAACATGGACGTTTCTCGGAGGCGCACTTACACTATCAGGATTACCGCCCCTACCAGGATTCATAGCAAAGCTGATAGTGATACTCACAATAACAGACTTAGCACTAAGGACATCATCACTGTGGTACGCGGCAGCACTAGCACTCATAGTAGGTGCAGCAATTGCAACACCAGTATACTCGATAAGGAGACTATGGCACAGAACATTCCTAGGTGAACCACGAGAGTACGCTTATCCGGAGACACCACCAACATTCCTAGCAAACGCTGCATGCATGATACTCTTCCTAGCACTAATTGTACTTGGAGCAATAGTGCCCTTCGTGATCCCAGTGGGAGTAGAGATACTTATACCAAAGAACCTCTAATAGATATAGAGAGAAGACTACCCTACGTTAAAATTCTTTAAAATATCTAAAATATACCTCTCAGCTAGAGCTATATTCTCACTAACATGGTAAGGAAAGACCACATCTTCATCAGGCGGACAGAAAGTTAATTCTCTTATGGGTATGCCCACAAAGCAAACTCTCTGAAGCCTCGGACACCCAAGCTTAATGAGCTTCAGAGCTAAGAGCAAAGGCATTTTGTGAGAGGATAAGTACTCCACAAAGCTCCACTTCTCTGAACTTAGCATCTCCAGTAAATTATCTATCACTATTATACTACTCTCATAATTATGCCTATTCTCACCATGTACAAGTACAGAGTCTACAATGATCAGCAATGAAGGATCCTCTCTAGATATAGGACCAACATAGTCCTCAAGTCCTGTCTCACACTCAATAACCCTTATATTCTCATTGTTTACCTTCGCTCTTATTCTCTTACATACCTCTAGACCT
>JALWFJ010000037.1:2145-4347 GCA_027036495.1 Thermoproteales archaeon | reverse complement strand
TCACTCTTCCCGGAGCTGAGGGTAACGCTACGTAGATGTCTCAGAAGCAGGGACTATGTTCATGTTGTTAAGTGTCTAGACATAGTCATAGAGAGGACCTGTAATGTCTGTGGTGAGGACTATCTTGAGGATAGCCAGAGTATGTTCAAGACATACAGATCTCTTGGCTGGTCTGCAGGAGGAGAAGACGTTCATTCAGAGACTGCTTGAGGAGCTTGATCACCCACTTCTGACCTTTCATCTGCAGCCAATACAGACACTATCGTGGAGAGAGAGATTCTCGATAATTGAGACGAGACAGGGTGATGCTTATCCCTGTCTAGCACAGCCGTACAGTCTTGGTGGAGAGGCTGAGGGCAGACTGGTTGAGAGACTAGACAGGGTGAGTGAGGGAGATGTTCTCCTGATAGAGTACCCAGAGGATGTTGATGATGCAAAGTTTGTGCTCATCGACGCAATAAGCAGAGGCGTATCTGGAGTAATATTTGTGGACAGATATGACTGCTTCAGGAGGATAGTAGTATCATCACGTAGAGACTACACGTGGAGTCTCTCCAGCCCTATAAATGTCCCAGTGGTCTCAGTGTCTAGGAGAGTTGGAGAGAAGCTGCTGAGACACGTTGGAGAGAGAGTACGTGTAGAGTCTGAGGTTGAATACCTACACAGGATAGGGTACAACGTTGAGGTCACCGTTCACGAAGGAGAGAGATACCTGTACATAGTGGCTCACCATGATCACTGGCTAAACTGCATGCTTGACAATGCCATGGGTGTTGGAGTAGCTGCAATGCTCACGAGAGAGCTAGCAGATCAGTCACCTAGAGGCGACATTGGTGTCAAGACTGTCTTCTTCACGGCAGAAGAGTTTGGAATCCCAAACTATGCGAGTCTCTACTGGGCATGGGGGTCTAGATGCTACGTGAACTTCCTAAAGTCTAGAGACTTGCTGAGCACAGTGTACTTCGTGATAAACCTGGACGTAATCGGTAAGAGAGTAGATCTATATGGTGCTGAGGACGTTCTCAAGAACCTGAGAGAGTTAGCACAGCCTGACAGAGCTAAGCTGACAGTACCCTACTACGACTCACTCAACTTCGAGCTTGAAGGCATACCCACAGTGACTCTCTCATGCATAGAGAAGATAAGAGACATCTATCACTCAACAAGAGAGGACGAGGAACACGTTGATCTCGAAGCAGTAGAGGAGACATACAGACTCTGTAGAGAGATCATAAAGCTGCTCACTAGCCGCGGCTTCAACTACATGCTCTACCTGGAAAAGATCTCGAAGCAGCTAAGTGAGCTAGGAATACCATTTAAACATAGGACACATAGCGTAGATAAAATCCCAGAGATATATAGAGAAGTTAAGAGCCTACTCAGCAGATTCTTAGTGGAGTATCGGGTAAACAGCATCGAGCTAAGATACGCCGACAACATTCTCAGCTACATCAAGACACTGTCGCTAAACAGCAAAGACCTAGTCAAGGTTGAGGAGCTCGGAACTGGGCGAACAATATACCTTAGAGACCACGTCTCTGAGCTGACAAAAGGAATGCTTCTCACGCTTCAAGAAGAAATAAAGTATCACTTACTGAGATAACATCTCAGTCTTCTAGAAGAGTACTTCTCGCCAAAGGCGTCCCTCAACACAGGTATCACAAGTATGTGGAGAGGAGACATATTTCTCTGCACCCTGACCTCATTAATGTCAAATGCAGGACCAAGAGTCTCTACACTCACAACTATTGCCTCCATCTCAGGATCAGCTACAGCAGTACCACACCTATCGTTAATCTCAACAATCTCAAACACCTCACCTCTAACTAGAGAACGCAGAAGAGAAACAACCTTGCGTACCCTCTCCTCAAACCTTCTGACAGGATAAGGCTTTGATCTCCAAGCAAACTCATCACTAGTTACCCCAACAACCACGTGCTCACCTCTTCGAAGAGCCTCAGCGATAAGCCTAACATGCCCAGTGTGAAGCACATCAAACGTCCCACCAAGCCCAACCTTCTTAAACAACTTACGCACAGCCTCCTAGCTAACAAGCGAAGAGCTATCTTTAAACCATAGTTTGTCACAGACATCGAACCGAATGATGAAGGGTAGATGAGATGAACAGATGATTAAGGAAGAGACGAGCTGAACAAAAACAAGAAAACCATTACAGATGATGAAGGGCAGAAACTGAAACCC
>JALWFJ010000037.1:0-2045 GCA_027036495.1 Thermoproteales archaeon | reverse complement strand
CCAAGGTTTGCTATGTTTAACGTAGCCGGAATTAATAGAATTATCATGTTTAGGACCCACATTAACATTAACGGCACGAGGGCTTTTAGATATAGTCGTGGTTTCCTAAACACAATTAGTGGAGATAGGAAACATGACAATATGTTAGACACTACATGTACATTAGTATAACCTTCAAATATTAGCAAGGGGATTAATGTCAGTACATAGTAGAACATTACTATAACTCTCGAATGATAAGGATCAATTCCAGCCGCCTTGTAAAATAATAAGAGGATGTATGCAATAAACGTTGCAATAATAAATACCGAGAGAACAAATAAAAATGTAAATAAAACTATTGTGATAGTGCTTAGTGCTTTTATTTTCAATAGAACTTCTCTTGCTACGTGTAGTGTTAGTGTTAGTGAGAGGAGTAGGATTAGTGGTGAGATTACTTTTAAGTTGTATGAGATATCGTTTATATTGACTATGGCTGGTCTCTGTGTAGGGTGAGGGTCAAAGAATCTGCTAATAAGATTATTGCGGTTACCTCCCATCCTATATATCTTTTCAAGAGCTCTTTTTAGTTGCTCTTTAAAGCCATTGAGTACAGCATATGTGTCTGCTTCGGCCTCTAGGAGTCTTAGTACGAGATTTATTATGAATAACGCCAGTACTACATTTATAGCCATGCATGTTGTTAGATAAGTTGCATATCCCATAGCCGTTTGCTGCATAAATGATTCTAGTAGGTTAGCAAATTAATAGTACACTATGTTGAATACTATGAGTGAAAGTACTATTATCTTGGGGTGATGAAACACTATATGACCCTCCTCATGCTTAATTACTGCCATCAACTCATCCTCTGTAAGATTCTCAACTAGACTCCTACCTACAATTATGGCGGACACTCCTGGAACTATCGGTACACATGCATTAGGGTCACAGACACGTTGATTCTTATAGACAAAAGTATCCTCAACAACATAGTAGTTATCCCTCCTATCAAGCCTAGACAACACCCTAACAATATTGTATTTAAGCCCAAGCAATGTCCCAATAATTACCACAAGAGACACCAAAGCAGAAATATATGGAGATCCAAATAGATTAGAGAACAAGATATTAAATGAAACACCCAGCAAGAATGAAAGGTAGAAAGAAGGAACAAACCTAAAATAAAAGATATCAAACTTACTTAATTTCTCAGCTCCACTAAACTTATTCATCCTTAAAAACGGTGAGCAGTTCATTAATAATAGCCTAGTCTCGAGACCATAATATTATCGCTAGCAATCTCGTTGTTTTGGTACAGTCTTCTCTTATGTTAGTTCATGTAGTTAGTAGTTAAGCATGGATGTATGCTTGCTCTTCTGACTTATCTCTTCGACTTAGTTGAGATTGAGGCTAGAGAACTCAATGTTGTGTTTGCGTTGATATAGAATACTGCGGGAATATCGCTTGGGGATGTAGAGTCTATGATGTGGAGTCGTATTGTAGAGAACAGTGCTTTGTCGAAGATTATGGTGATTGTATTTAGTATTCTTGGGTTGGTATTGTAAGCCTCTGCTATGTGCTTGTTCTGGGGTGATGATCTGGGATAAACGAAGGATGTGATGACTGGTCCGACCGCTGCTGATCTAAACAAAGTTTAAAACATGTTGGGTCACTGGTAGTTGAAGTCTATGCCCTTTAGTCATACCGAGATTGTTGGTCCAGCGGGAAGGTTTGGTGCGCGTTATGGAATGGGTGTTAGGAGGAAGGTAACTCAGATAGAGGTTAAGCAGCGAGGTAAGCATAGATGTCCAAGATGCAAGTCTCTGACCAGGATGGAGAGGCTAGCATTTGGAATCTGGAGATGTCCAAAGTGTGGGTTCACATTTGCTGGAGGTGCATGGATTCCTCTGACAACACTAGGAAAGACCTTCACGCCGGAGGAGCTTAGAAGGGTCGAGATAGAGAAGCAGAGATGGAGAGAGAAGTTGAAGGCAAAGAAGGAGTAAGCTAGGAGAGATGTAAAGCAATGAAAAATTGAAATTGTGTAACGGAGTAATCATGTT
>JALWFJ010000036.1 GCA_027036495.1 Thermoproteales archaeon | reverse complement strand
AGTGTAACAACATCATAGAGAGAGAGCTTGGACACAACAGCTACATCGTCAAGGCAACAAGCTCAGACTTTGAGTGGCTCAGAGCAAACATGTTGATATCTGGCAACCTAGTGAGAAGTCTAGGAACACCAGAGATAGTGTACCTGTACCTCACAAAGAACTCAAAGGCCAGAGTACTGGTTTATCTTGGACTTCAGGTAGGTCCCAGCTTGACGCCAGGACAGCTGTACTCCTCCATAAGAAGCGCACTATCGAGAAACAGTGTTTCTAGAGAGTTTGCAGAGATGGTCAAACAGAGGTTCCTTACATGTCTAGATGCCGTAGTCGCTGGAGATGTCTCATACTTTAAGAAGTGTATACCGACCACCAGCATGACCAGCTTCAAGCAGGAGAACAATCTCGTCTACGCGTATGAGGGACCCTACATGATAGGTCTATACGGTACTGTGAGCAGGAAGGTTGCGGATTACATAATCTGGATTGCGAAGATGTATGGCTTTGCTGTGACAAGAGGATCTAACAGGCTCTACGTGGTGCTCTTTGTGAGTCCAACCTGTCCTTACTGCAAAACTGAGATGCTATCACTGATTAGAGCTGGAGTGCTTCCAGAGCCAAGAAGCTAGTACCTGTTTGCTAGCCTAAGCAAGGTGTTTGCTCTCTCTCCGCAGACTGGACATCTAAGATCAGTTACTATGCCACTTATCTCCTTGTCAAGTGGTGTGCCTAGGACATCACTATTTGCTCTCTCCTGAATCTTAAGGCCGCACTCGTTCTTTCCACACCAAGGGACTTCTACTATATTTCCCTCCTCTACAAGCTTATGTGCCTCATCTACTCTTGATGCGAGTTTCAGTCTGCTGTTCAGGAATCTCCAAGCCTCTTCGCGAAGATTTTTCTCAATCTCGCTGAACAGGTAGAGCAAGGCATCTACTAGCTCGTCTCTGCTAGCCTCGTATTTCTCGAACGTGTCTCTTCTAACTAGAGTAATCTTCTTCTCCTCTATATCTCTAGGCCCAATCTCTATTCTCACTGGTACTCCCTTCAGCTCCCAGTAGTAGTACTTCCATCCTGGGGTCTTGTCTTCACGGTCATCAACTACTGCTCTTATGCTTGCCTGTCTCAGATCCTCCAGTATCTTGCGTGCCTCCTGTAGTGCCCTCTCTTTAACGTCCTTGTACATTATTGGTATTATCACTGCCTGTATTGGAGCAACGTGAGGAGGAATGCATAGTCCCCTATCATCTCCATGTACTGCTAGCAGAGTTGCTATCACTCTCTCTGATATGCCGTAGCTCGTCGTGTGTACATACTCTATCTTGCCGTCCTGTGTCAGAAACTTCACGTCAAAGACTCTTGAGAAGTTCTCACCAAGGTAGTGCACAGTCCCTATCTGAAGCGTCTTACCATCAGGCATGATTGTGTCAAACGCTATCGTGTAGACTGCTCCAGGGAACTTGTCCCAGTCTGGCCTCATGGACACGAGATACGGTATGCATAGATAGTCGAAGAACTTCCTGTACATCTCCACTGCCTCACGTACCTGACGCTCGGCATCATCACGTGTTGCATGTGCAGTATGTGCCTCTTTGAACATGGAGATCTCTCTCAGCCTTATCATTGGGTGAGTAGTCTTTGTCTCGGCGCGAAACACGCTGACGATCTGATACACCTTCAAGGGAAGATCTGTATGGTCGCGAATCCACAGCCTGAACATAGGCATTATTGCTGTCTCACTTGTTGGTCTCAGGATAAGCCTCTCCTCACCATGTAGACCTTTAGTTACCCAGAACACCTCATTCTCAAAGTTCCTGAAGTGCTCAGCCTCCTTGCTAAAGAACTCGTGAGGTATGAAGACTGGAAAGAGAACCTCGCCATGTCCAGAGTCCTCCAGAAGCTTACGTATGTATGACTCGACTAGTCTCCTGAGCTTCATGCCGTACGGTCTCCAGACGTAGCACCCCTTGACTGGGTACCTGTAGTCATATAGCTCAGACTCTAGGATCACCTTGTTGAACCACTCAATGAACCGACACCACTGCTGTCTAGGTCTCTTCTGTGCAGAACGAACTATCTTGAGTGATGCTGGTATCTTGGCAATAGGAAACCACCCGCCTTAGTAGCTTAGACAGAGAAATAAGGGTTATGGGAGAAGTCCTCGCTGAAGAATGTTCCTAGACAGCTAATGATGTAACTCTCCTTTTCAGGTCTTGCACGCTCATAGTATATCCTTTCGTTAAAGTAGACGCGACCACGCTCATAGTCAATGTAGAACTTGAGCAATCTGACACGTCCAGACTTATCAACGAACGGTATCTCTAGAATACGTCCACGTAGAGTACACGTATACCTACCAAGAAACTCCAGTGTCCTATCTCTGTACAGGTCAATCACGATCTCCTCAGTACACTCTCCTCTAACATGGTCAAAGCTAAGTCTAGACTCAGCAAGGTCTACCAGTATGCCGCGATCCTGAAGGACATGTCTAAGAGCATATATCAGCGTTCTAGGACTGAGTATCAGGAAGTTGTCAACTATCTTGCAGGAGTCCAGAATGTGCCTCATCAAGTAGAATAGCTCACTCAGACTGAGCTCCTCCGTATCTTGACTAGGCACCTTGACTACTGATGGGATGTCCCTGATGTAGATGCTGTACAGCACAGATACTGCATCATATGAGAACTTGCCGTAGAGTGGTCTATCCCTGAAATGTACGATCTTGTGAACGAGATTCCCATCGTTCACGATTAGATTTGCGAGAGGACCTGCCTCATCGACCACGATTGCAAGCTTCGAGAAATCAATCCTAGCCTGAATGATCTCTTGACATGTCGAGCATCGCCACTTAGCTGGAGATAGAAGCACAATCCTCCAGTCATGGTCTCTCAGCAGACTCAGCACCTCACTCACGTCTCTCTGAATATGCACCTTCTCTCTAAACAGAGATACAGGTACTCTACTATACCTAACAAGGTTGCTTACTCTTAGTCTACGCTTGATAATGTACATAATTGAGTTTTGTAGACCGGTTGCAACGTAGAGTGCTCTAAGCAGCACCGCAGGATGAAACTCGTCTAGAGGGTGTGCATACACGATGAGCATGATTGTGTCAGTGACCGGGTTCTCTTCACTGATCCGCTTAGGATACCCTCATCATTTTGAGTGCTCTTAGCCTAGCCTCCTCTAGAGCCATGACTAGACTACTCACTACGTTATAGCTTGCTCCCTGAACGCCTACAGGTATCTTAGCAACATAAGCCCTAGGGAGCTTACTGACCTCACTCTCAGGAAAGCCAAAGTCCTCAGCACCAACGACAAGACAGGTCTCACCGAGAAAGACCTCATCCGGAAGCTCAGAAAGGAACCTGTCACCATAGGTCTCGAGCACGAGATACGTCAGGTCTCTCCCAACGCACTCTACAGCTCTCTCAAGACTGTGAACCACGTTGATGTTACTAGGTAGCTCCAGCACGGAGTCTTCACGCGGCACCAGCCAGGGAGACGCACCTACGAGTCTACAGATCTCGGCTATGTCAACTATGTTCTGAACATTCTTGAGCTTATACATTAGTACATGCCTTATCATCGCCTCTCCTCACTGTCTCCATCTCTAAGCAGCTTGTCTATACGCTCAACGCCTCTCATCTTAGCTGCTCGCCTCTTCTCGCTGTTGCATAGTCTATGCGCGTACAGTATTGGTACAGGCATCTGCGAACAGGTAAGCAGGAGTCTCTTGACTAAGCGAACAGCAGAGTCCAGCGTAACCAGATTGCCAACACTGACATAGACGTGCTTTGAGTCATGGCGAACTGCTCTCCCAATGATCTCGCTTGTCTCCTCGTCAAGTATGTCTAGATCTCCGTCAGGTCTAGGCACAAGCTTGCCATAGAGCAGGCTCTTCGCCACGCCAATGGTCGGCTTCCTGAGTACTACCCCAAGATGTGAAGCAATTCCTAGTCGATAAGGATGCGCTCTGCCATGCCCATCCACTAGCACGATCTCTGGCTCAATGCTCAGTCTCTTGTACGCCATCACCATTGGGCGAAGCTCACGCAGAGAGAGCAGAGTTGGTATGTATGGAAACTTGACCTCAGTGTAGACACAGGACTTGTCGACCAGCTCACCCCTACTGATAGAGTACACTACTGCACATGCAATCCCAATCTCAATGCTGCCTCTCCTGACATATGCAAGGTCAAGTCCACACACAAGGTCGACCTTGTCTACATCGACTATGTCGATCTCCTTGACTCTAGACGCAAGCAAGATCTGAACCCTACGTAGCTTAGCCAAGTCATAGCCTCTTGGGAGATATCTTAGCGCAATCTTATCGTAGGTACTCTTACGCATCAAGACTCTGCTCCTCAATCTTCTCTAAGGAAG
>JALWFJ010000035.1 GCA_027036495.1 Thermoproteales archaeon | reverse complement strand
CTCTTGGCGGGAAGAATCGCAGCCATATCAAAACACTGGACGTAACAAGTATAGTAAATTCGGTCAACAATCTCTGAGACGTGCTCCTCGTCCTCCGCACGGGCTAGCCCAACAAGTCCTGTAACCCAGTTAGGCATCGCTAAGCCAGCAATCATCGTGTGCTCCGCTACGTGAAGGCTTAAGAAGCCTAGATCCCTCACACAGTGATATGTCACAGCAGCTGCAGATAATGAAGCTCACCAAGGTTGTGGTGTGCCCACTTATGGGGTACATTGGTGAGGATGCCGCTAAGGTTGTTGAGTTTCTACAGAGTGTGACCACTCCTCCAGACAAGGTTAAGTGCCCGAAGTGTGGTCAAGAGATTGAGAGTGAGAGAGCCGCCCTACATCTAGTCACTAGGCACTGCAGAGTTACCGGGAAGAAGGTGGTGTGTGACCTCTGTGGAGAGAGGCTTGATAGCATGGGGAACTTCATGAGGCACGTGAGAGAGCACCTAGTTGTCGGTGTACTGAGGAACGGTATGTGGATATGGTACTGCACAATATGTGGCAGAGAGTTCACCTCGAAGAGATCTGTCCTCGTGCACGTGCTCAAGAGTCATGAAGTAGAGGACTGACTTAGAAGCAGACTGTAATGTCTCTATCGACTCTACTTCACAAACTTGTAATAACACTACTACTCCTAGTTCCACCCTACGTTACGAATGGCTCTCCTCCACTAATAACTAAGATCTTCAAGAGACAGTGCACGCCAATTGATCTAGGGAGAAACTTTCTCGACAAGAGACGAATATTTGGTGATGGGAAGACGTACGAGGGCTTTGTTGGGGGAGTACTTACAGGATACACAGTGACGCTATTAGTGTACAAGATTGTTGAGGAAGTTAGACCTAAGCTTGCAGCAAGTGTAACTGGGCTTCTTACTCCACTAGACGTCTTGGTAATATGCGTGTTAGCACTGCTAGGAGATCTCTTAGGCGCATTCATAAAGCGTAGGCTAGGTCTACCTCGCGGAGCACCAGCACCGTTGCTAGATCAGCTAGACTTCCTGATGTTTCCACTTCTCTACATCTACTACAAGGTCGGAATAAGAGATTACGTGATCTACATAATGGCCATAGCGATCACGGTCGGGATGCACGTCTTCACTAACTTCGTAGCATACAAGCTAGGAATAAAGTCTGAGCCCTGGTGACAGAAGATTAATTAGGTGCTCTAGAGAGACTCAGACAGCAGGTATGGCTCGAGTAGTCGTAGTAGGAGACAAGCACACAGTCTATACATTCAAGATGCTTGGCTTTCCAGGAGTAGTCGTGGGGTCTGGAAAGGACATGATGAGAGTACTCGAGGAGCTAAAGGAGCAGGAAGACGTTGCAGTCGTGCTAGTTACGTCTAACCTCGTAGATGAGGTTCGCCCCGAGTTCAACAGAGTGAGACTAAAGATCACGAAGCCCATACTCATGGAGATACCAACACTCAGAGAGGTCAAATATCAGCCCGTCGACTACCTAGGCATACTCAGAGCAGCACTAGGAATCTAGGAGCCTAGCTGTACACCTCAATTTCAGAAGACTCCTAGATGATGAGGGTCCTAAGTGATGACTAGGTGATTAGGAATCCACGTGCTGAAGAGTAACACTCTAGTTTCTTATTGTGTGCCTATGTGTCATGGGTCCACACTCTCGTACATACCGTAGTAGAGAGATCCTAGAGGGTCCCCACAGAGCCCCTCACAGGGCCCTTCTTCGAGCAGTGGGCTTGTCGGATAAGGATTTTGATAAGCCGATAGTGGGAGTTGCGGCGTCTTGGTGTGAGCTTGTTCCTGGACATGTCCACATGGTGCGAATAATTGAGGCTGTCAAGGAGGGTGTACGCGAAGCAGGTGGTGTGCCGCTTGTGTTTAACGTGATTGCTGTCTGTGACGGAATTGCGATGGGTCACTCAGGCATGAAGTACAGTCTTGTCAGTAGGGAGATCATAGCAGACAGCATCGAGATCATGGCACAGGCACACAAGCTAGATGGCTTGGTGCTTGTGGGAAACTGTGACAAGGTTGTCCCTGGGATGCTCATGGCCGCTGCTAGGCTAGACATACCATGCATATACATAAATGGCGGCCCAATGTTACCTGGATCCTACCGTGGTAAGAGAGTAGACATAAAGGACGTGTTCGAGGCGGTTGGCTCCTACGTGAAGAGTAAGATCACTCTTGAGGAGCTGATAAGCCTTGAGAGAAGTGCCTGTCCTGGACCTGGCTCCTGTGCCGGTCTGTATACCGCAAACACGATGAACATACTTGCAGAGGCTATGGGCATGATGCTGCCCTACGCGTCAACTATACCTGCAGTTGACTCGAGAAGGATAAGTGCTGCTAGAGAGACGGGTCGAGCTATTGTCAGGTTAGTGAGAGAGGGAGTTACTGCTAGAAGGATAATTACTCGAGAAGCTCTACTTAACGCAATCGCGGTCGACCTTGCTATGGGGGGATCAACAAACACCGTGTTACATCTTCTCGCAATTGCTCATGAGGCAGACGTAGTGTTGACTCTAGACGACTTTGACTCGCTGCAGGAGAGGGTACCATACATAGCGTCAATATCTCCGGGAGGACCCTACTATGTTGTTGACCTTGATGAGGCTGGAGGAGTACCTGCCCTAATGAGGGAGCTATCTAAGAGAGGCCTAGTGAACGAGAACGCGCTAACCGTTACCGGAAAGACTGTTGGTGAGATTATCCGCGAAGCACCTGAACCTAGACGTAGAGACGTCATTCGTCCAGTAGACGATCCAGTAATGAGCAAGGGTGCCCTAGTCATTCTTAGAGGCTCACTTGCGCCAGAAGGTGCTGTCGTGAAGATGGCCGGCGTCAAGATCAGGAAGTTCCGAGGTGAAGCGCGAGTGTTCAACTCTGAGGAGGAGGCAGTTGATGCAGTCATGAAAGGACATATTGAGTCAGGCATGGTCGTGGTCATACGGTATGAGGGACCTAGAGGCGGTCCAGGAATGAGAGAGATGCTACAGATAACTGCTGCAATTGTTGGTCAAGGACTTGGCGAGAGTGTTGCACTCGTGACCGATGGTCGCTTCTCTGGTGCCACGAGAGGGCTCATGGTTGGTCACGTGTGTCCTGAGGCTATAGACTGTGGTCCAATAGCTCTGGTGCAGAATGGAGACGTCATAGTCGTAGATGTTGACTCTAAGCGTATAGACCTTGACGTTGATCCTCGAGAGCTTGAGGAGAGGAGGGCGAGGTGGCGTCCCCCAGAACGTAGACTCACTGGAGTTCTAAGGAAGTATGCTGAGAGAGCACTACCATCGTCTAGAGGAGCAGTAATGATTTAAGTCTCTAGGAGGGTTTATAAGCGAATCGTATCTAATCGTCTAGCAATAAAGGTGAGGACTATGAGACTGAGAGTACTCGAGCTCTCGAGAAGCAGAAAGGAGGTCTATGCCGAGATAAACGTTGAGGACAGTGGAAGATCATTCAAGCTAGTCCTGAACATCGAGCACAAGTCTAGAGGAGGCTTCAGCATAGTTCAGGTACACTGTGAGTGCGACGAGTTCAAAAGTAAGGGAATCTGTAGACACGTGCTGAAAGCTCTCTCATCGATAACTGGAGTCACCACAGAGAGCACACTGCTTAGCACCTAAGCAGCAAAGCTATGAGTAACAATGTGCTAGTGCCCTCATCAAGAGATCTTCAGAGAGTCCTAGATCTACTGTCAGGAAGAATGAGAGAGGACAAGCTGCTTGAGGCTTTCAGGATAGACGAGTCGATCGTGATGCAGATAGATCCTCTGAAGTTTCTGCGAACACTGTACTCACTGCCAACCGAGGTGAAGTCCATAATGTCGTACTGGTGCAGATGCGGAACGCTTGTAGGGGTTCACGTTGAGGGTCTATTAACTCCGTCCGGGTCCGTTCTTCTCTATCTCTCAACATTCAAGAGATCAAAATCAATAATAGATCTACCATCAGTGTTAGATCACTTAAAGAGAGCTGGAATGTGCATAATGAAGAGAGACCTTGCATACATTCCTGGGCTCTTCTACTTCTCGGACCATGTCATGTTGACGACACAGGACGAGCTATTTGAGAGGCAAGTAGATGAGGTCATATCCCTGTCAGGAGAAGTTGAGTCATCTCTTCTACATGTCCCCCTTCCAGATACAGTCTTAGTTGGTGAGAAAACCTCGTTACAGGAAGCTTATGCTGATGCCATACTGAGACTGAGACGATACTTCTTTGCAGAGGTAGTATCGTTTGTGTACAATCTCGTGAGCATTCCAAGTATCGTACCGCTGGTATTTGAAGTACCCATAGACCTTGTAGTAACGACGAAGTACGACTTAATTGCTCACAAGTTCGTAAACGTTGACAAGACCGTAAAAAGAGGCTTCTCCTCAATAACAAAGTATATCGAGTATGGTTTTGACAAGGTCGTGCTT
>JALWFJ010000034.1 GCA_027036495.1 Thermoproteales archaeon | reverse complement strand
TTATACTTCACTGTTTATAGGTATTATATATTATCCCGGGTCTCGAGAAGTTGAAAATTTTCTCAGAATATAATGCTTGAGCGAGAGAAGCTAGAAGGAGAGATAAAGGAGGTTTTGCTATTGAGGTTTTACGTCCATTGACAGGCCCATTATATGAGGGCTAGTAGTATTATCACCCCTATTATGATTAGCCAGAGGTATAGCACTAGGTGACCTGCCTCAAGTGCTCTCAAGCCCTTAGAGACTGCGTCAAAGGCTTTTCCTATGGCGAGGTAAGCTGCATCAGGGTTGACCTTGGTTCGCACTTTTCTAAACACCTCTGCTACTTCTAGGAAGAAGCTCTCTGACCTTACCTTTGCCTTTGGTACTCCTCCCTCTACCACTATGGAGAGATCCTCTCCGCCAATGAATGGTTCGGCTACTACTCTTGGTCTAGCTCTTACAAGGAATCCTCCAAATCCTATGAGGAGCGCTATCCCGAAGAGTATTGCGACATATATCAGAGATATTGACGTCGTGTAGCTTGGCAGTGCTACAGGTATGAGTATGAAGTCTGCCATTCTGGGTGGTGGCAGTGGGTAGGGTGAGGCTATACACTTAGCAAACAGATAGACAGCAACGTTGGGCCATATTCCTAGGAAGAGCACGCCTCCAGCCAGTATCAGGATTGGCACAAGCATTGACGTCTGCGGCTCAAATGCGTGAAGCGACGGTCTTGGCGGCATACCAAAGAATATTCCGTATATCATCCTGAAACCGTAAGCTGCAGTGAGCGCGGTTCCAAATAGCAAAATCGCTAATGCTACTATCAAGAGCGCCGGTATCACTCCAGTGGCCAGAGACCCTATGAGAGATTGATAGATTAGCCACTTGCTCACAAACCCGTTGAAGAGCGGTACACCAACAAGACCACACACGAGTATCGTGAAGCCAGCTGCAAGCTTTCTCATGTGTCTAATCAGGCCTCCCATCTCGTCCAGATCCTTGGTACCAACCTCGTGCTCTACTGCACCTGTTGCAAGGAATAGCCCAGCCTTGAATATTGCATGATTTAGTAGGTGTAGCATTCCAGCCACCATTGCTATGCCTGCAAGCTCGGTGTACCCAAAGGCTTGAAGTATGCTTGCAAGAGCAAATGCTGACAGCATGTATCCAAGCTGGCTCACTGTTGAATATGCTAGTACCCTCTTTGCGTTAGACTCTATTGTTGCATACATTGCTCCTATGAGTGCCGTCAATGCGAATAGTGTGAGTGCTGCTGCGCTGATCACGGGGTTAAGTGCGTAGAGTGGTATCAGCCTAGCATAGAGATACACTCCTGCCTTAACCATCGCGGCACTATGCAGAAACGCGCTGACTGGAGTTGGAGCCTCCATGGCATCTGGCAGCCATGTGAAGAACGGGAACTGTGCAGACTTGGCTAGTATGCCTATGAGTATCAGGGCAGCCGACAGGCTGACAAGAGTCTTGTCCGCAAGGGGAGCCATCTTGAGCGCATCTGAGAGTACGTTGGTCCCAGTGGCATACATGAGCACAAAGAGTCCAACAGCCATGACGAGTCCTCCGAAGCCTGTCAGGAGGAGTGCCTTTACTGACCCAAAGAGTGCTTGCTCTCTCTCAATCCAGTGTCCAATCAGGCCAAAGGACGAGAGGGTAGTTATCTCCCAGAACAGGAACAGTAAGAATATGTCGTTCGCTGTCACGACCCCAATCATTGAGCCAGCAAAGAGCAGCATGTAGAGCCAGAATCTCCTTACGTGAGGATCATGTTCCATGTACCTTATTGAGTATATGAATATCAGCATCCCAACGAATGTGATTATAAATAGCATGAGCCAGGATAGGACATCAATCCTGAAGAGCAACGCAGACTTGAACCAGCTAACTGGCTTCAGTGCAAGCCAGACAAGATCTCTACTCCCTATGACTACAGGTATGCCCATCGCGATGAAGGGAAGCGTGCCGACGGTGAACCCTAGAGGCACTGCTAGCAGACATATCGCTATATATGGGGCAGCTCTCCTAGACACAAGTGCCAGTGGAGAAAATACTAGAGGTGCTAGCAGCACAAGCAGCCACTGTGCCCCTAGGCTGAGAATCTGGCTAGCCATATACTGTCAGGTCTACTTGCTCCGAGAATTCTATTAAGCATTATAGCTTGAGCTTTTCTCCTCAGAGCAGTCTCCTCACGGTCGCAGGCAGTTATTAGTTATTAAGATCTCGTGCAAGGTGATCTATGAGGGCTTCCCTATGGGCGTAAAGGAGAGAGCATTTAGGAGAAGCCTGTGGATCTACCACTTCAACGCATCATCCTGCAACGCATGTGAGATAGAGATTCTCGCTGCAATAAGTCCAAGATATGACCCGGAGAGACTTGGCGTTAAGCTTGTGGGCTCTCCTAGGCATGCAGATATACTGCTCGTGGCTGGTCCCTGCAACAGGGTTGTCGCACCTATGCTCAAGAAGGTCTACGAGCAGATGCCAGAACCAAAGATCGTAGTCGCAGTTGGTACATGTGCACTTGGCAGAGGCGTGTGGTATGATTCCTATGCTATAGTTGGTGTAGATGAGGTAATACCCGTCGACGTCTATGTGCCTGGCTGTCCACCAAGGCCCTACATGATAGTTGCGGCACTTGCCGAGGCTGCGAAGCTCCTGGAGGAGAGAGCAGCACGCTTTGAGAAGAGGTGAGACCATGACTAGCCCAGTAATTGCCAGCATAAAGGTTGGACTAGCAATACTGGCAGCACTCTACATCTCGCTCATGAGTCTCTATGCCGGCTGGATCAGGAGAAAGGTCAGGGCAAAGGTTCATGGGAGAGTTGGTCCGCCATGGTGGCAAGAGTATGCAGATCTTGCGAAGCTTCTATTCAAGGAGGATCTAATGCCGCCTACGGCAAACTACGGACTCTTCACGGTGACTCCAGCGCTGTGTCTCGCAGCAGCGCTTACATTGTCAGTAGCAGTATTTCCGATATTCTACTCCCTGTCGGACCTGATTCTGGTGGCGTATCTGCTGATGACGGTGTCGGTCTGTCTGGTGCTTGCAGGCTATGCGTCAAACAATCCCTACTCCATAGTCGGGTCGAGGAGAGCTCTCCTAGGGCTGCTCCTCTACGAGCTGCCCTTTGTCATAGTCTTGATAACAATCTTCATGTTGACGGGAACTACGAACATATTTGAGATAATTAGCTGGCAGATAAAGCATGGACCACTGATAATGTACCTGCCCCTCTCAGCAGCAGCGTTCATACTTTGTACACCGATAAAGGCGATACTCAACCCGTTCTCAATAGTGACTGCAGAGACTGAGCTCATGGAGGGAGTACTCCTAGAGTACAGTGGTAGAAGACTAGCAGTACTTGAGCTGGCGCACAAGATGGAGTTCTACATCCTGGCTGTGCTGTTTTCGATAGTGTTCACTAGCTGGTGGGTATACGAGTACAATCTTGCACTGTGGTGCCTATGGGTAATATTCGTGTCGCTATTGTTTATCCTTGTAGCATCATTTGTAGACGCACTGACTGCAAGATTACAGCCTTACAAGGCATCGAAATTCTACTGGATAATAACAACAGCACTCAGCGTGATCAACCTAGTAGCAGTTATAGTGCCAAAGATCCTAGGAGTATTACCGTAAGCGAGGTGAGACCATGACGAGAAAGACCATCGGGCTTCTATCTTGGCTCGCAAAGAGGCCATACACAGATCCCATACCAAGGATAGTAGAGAATGCTCGATCTCCCCCATCGTATTACAGAGCACTACCTGTAATAAACACAGAGAAATGCAAGCTATGCGGAACCTGTGAGAGAGTGTGTCCAGCACATGTGATAAAAGTTGACAGAAAAGAGAGAGTCATAACATTCCTCTACCAACGCTGCATAATGTGTGGTCAATGTGCAACATCTTGCCCCTCTGAGGCAATAACAATGAGCAAACCTCCAACAATAGTTCCAGGCCCCAAGAAGGAAGAGTACATAGGAATATACAGGATACCAGCCCCTCCACCAAAACCAGCTACCCAACCCAAGCCAGGAGAGTCAAAGGCAGGATCAAAGTAGTCCACATTTTCTTAGAACAACCTTACTTAAATTTAACTTAGCACGTTAACTTTCTATCTAACTACTCTCGCTCAACAGTAATACCCAACTCTAACATTCCTCTAAATAAATGATGACATGTTATGCCTTGAGGTCACAGGTATTAAGGTAGTATTGGCCACTGGTACGGCTCCTCCTCACAGAGCACGCTAGCGGTGCCCTCGGAGGAGCCTTAAGCTCTTGCCTTATCTCTACTTTAAAAACGCTTTCTTCTCTTTAGTGAAGCGTGACATATATTGTGTGTGTGACTGGTGCTAGCGGCGTCGTGCTTGGGTTTAGGCTGGTGGCTGAGCTGGGCAAGAGAACAAGCAAGAAGATCGTCCTAGTGATATCTAAGTGGGGATGGAGAGTAGCCAGGTATGAAGTTCCAAGATCAGTAATAGACCTAGCTTTCAAATACGTAAGCGAGTACTACTCCGAGCACGAGCTTGATGCACCTATCGCAAGCGGCTCAAACATGTTTGACTCGGTTGTAGTTGCTCCCTGTACGCTAAAGACCCTATCTGACATAGCTTATTCTAGGTCTTCCAATCTCATAACGAGGGTAGT
>JALWFJ010000033.1 GCA_027036495.1 Thermoproteales archaeon | reverse complement strand
TCAAGTGCTCATAGATGGCATACGTGTAGATCTAGAGGATGGATGGTTCCTAGTCAGGCCGAGCGGGACTGAGCCAATAATAAGGATATTCGTCGAGCATAGAGACAAGGCTAAGGCTGAGGAACTTGCAGAGAGACTCAGAAGAATGGTAGAGGAGCTGCTAAGAGGGTCCTGAGAGATCCTAGAGGCAAGAGGTAAAAACTGCTGAGAGACACATATCGTCATGCAGTCTACAACCAGGATGGTCAAGGTGAGAGGAAAGAAGGTCTATGTTAGAGACTACGAGTCCTGTGTTGGATGTGGGCTCTGCATGCTTGCATGTTCGCGCAGACAGGGTTTTGGAGGATTTGGAAAGTCTGCAATCACGGTGAGATCCTTTGGAGGATTTGAGCGTGGCTTCTCAATAGTACTCTGCAGAGTGTGCCCAGATCCTCCCTGCATGCGTGTATGTCCAATGGATGCCATGAGTAGAAGAGGCATAGTGATAGCGATAAACTACGACAAGTGTATTGGATGTGGTAGATGTGCTGAGGCTTGCACAGTTGGTGCAATACAGATAGACGAGGAGACAGGTAAGCCGGTAATATGCACGCACTGTGGTTACTGCACCATGTTCTGTCCTCACAATGTTCTACAGGTGGAGGAGGTAGAGCTCGAGATTCCTGTAAGTGGCTAGGTGCGTAGTCTAGAGACTGGGTCCTCTACGTGTAACTCCAAGTCTCTGAGGCTTGTAAATAGGAGAAGCTCACTTCTCGATCTAATTTCTTGAGAGGTCTCTTCATCGAGCTCTTCACTATAGTTCAGTACTGCTAGTGCAGGACCATTGCCGGATAGCAGAGCTATGCCATGAGTAATCTCTGAGAGTGCCTTAACTAAATGCACGTCGTATCCAAGTATCTGACAGAGTAGCTGTGTGTTTATCTGAGCTAGATCGAGGAGAACTCTCTCAGTTTGTAGAGCCTTCTCAAAGAGTCTCTGGTACAAGCTTCTTAGAAGTCTCAGCTTCTCTATACGTTCACGTGGTGCTTTTCTCCAGCCTCTCGGAATGACTATCATTACTTCCGTGTTTTCTAGTCCAAGTATGTCTATCGGTAGGTGACGTAGAACAACGTTCTCGTAGTTATCTGTGTAGACTACTCCTCCGAGAAGACATGCTGCAGCATCATCTAGCGCGCCTGTGAATGAGACGCCAAACTCTCTACTCCACTCTGCTGCTAGTCTAAGACACTGATGAAGAGTTAGGTCAAGCTCATGAAACAAGGCTAATCCACATATTATTGCCACGGCAACTGCACTGCTGCTCTTAAGTCCTGATCTTGGCGGGATCTCTGAGAACACCACTATCTCCACGTTCTGACTCTCTCTCAGCTGGAACCTCTCTCTGAACTTACTCACTAGGAACTTGACGTAGTCTGTGTCTTCTGCCTCGACCTTGAGACTCTCTGCCTCCCTCACGGTTACTGTCACTGGGAGACTTGTTCCAACTGCGATGCCTCTTAGACAGGGTATAGCATTTAATATCGTGAGTGCCGAGTGAACAGTCACCTTAACTTCCTCTCTCACGGGAGCCACAACGGTAGCCAATCTTCAAAAACAGTGTGTTACTTAGCTCACTGAGGAACCTATCTGGGTGTCATGAAACAGTCGTCTACTGAGACGCAGCCAGTACACATTTTTGAGGACTATACTTTTAAAGAGCCTCGAGCCTAGGTAACCGAGCAACAACTATGTGGAGTAGAATAGCTAAGTACTTCGCAAACTATCCTGCAAGAGCAAAAGTTGCAAAGCTGCTTTTTGAGAGAGGCTTCCAGGTAAAACCTCCATACAAGGTCGTAAGTGGAGAGATAGAGATACCTCACACACAGATAGCTAGAGAGGCAGGAGTCGACAGGAGAGTCGTCAGGGAGACAGTCGAGATGATTCTGAGCAATGAGGAGCTCAAGAAGATCTTTGAGAATCTTAGACAGGTCTGCCTGCTATCTGATGCTGCACGCTACCTAGGAATGGACACCATAATAGTTGTGCCAGTAGACGCGAGAAAGCCAGGAATTGTGTCAGCAATAGCAAGCAAGATCGCTGAGCATGGACTGAGCATAAGGCAGATGTTTGCGGAAGATCCAGAGTCAGTCGAGGAGCCTAAGCTCATAATAGTGATAGATGGAAAGACTCCTCCAGCACTGTTGAATGAGCTTAGAAAGATTCCAGACATAAAGAGAGTAATAATACAGTGAGTAGTCGAGAGCTCGAGGAGAACCAGCATAAAAAGGACCTCTGTGTCTACTCCCAGAACTGTCTGGTCTTAATGTACTCCTTCTCTGCCTCAAGTATTGCCTGAAAGAACTCCTCATCGCTGCTGGTTATCTTGCTAAATATCTTTCGAAGAGCCGTAGTTGAGCCTACGCCATGTGCAGCAAGTGCGTAGAGTCCACGTTTACCGTATCTCAGCACTATGTCTGCTCTTTTCCTGAGCTCTTCCCAGAGCTTCTTCTCGTCGCGTGTCAATGGCTCTCTCTTTCTGATCTTCTCAAGCAGTTTCCTCACCTTGTCGATGTCCTCGTCTCGATGTTTCAGCACGGTAACTATCCTGAGACCACACACGGGACAAGAGAAGTCGTCTGGTATGTCTCTCAGCTTGACTCTGTCTGACCAGCCACATCTTAGACAGAGAAGAGTTAGCTCACGCTCCTCAAGTCTTCTCTTCACTAGCTCTATAACCAGGTGTCTTGGGAGCGCAGAGACGGCAAAGTCAAACTTGCTGTAGAGTGCTTCCTCAGAGAGAGCTAGAGGAGAGAGCTCGTCTCTCTCCGTGAGCTCCACCCTTATCTTACCCTCTCTTACTCTCTGAGCAAGAAGCTTCAGGGAGGACAAATCGAGGTCATCTATGAGTATCTCGTTCAGTGTCTCAATGTCGACGGGAGAGTCACGTAGAGCCTCGATAAGTCTGTTAACGTTTATCTCGGCGCTGTGCTCCCTAGATATTACTCCAAACCTCCTAGCGACGTGTAGAAACCTGTACCTGTACAGCTTGCTGTTTCTTGCAGCCTCCATGACGGTCTTCTCGACAGATACAGGATCCATGTCCTGAAACACGGACATTACGATCTTACTGTTCACGGGTCTGGAGAAGGTCAAGATCACGCGATAGGGATCTGACCTGTAGGCCACGGAGATGGCGAACTTCTCCGAGAAGTACCTGGACAGATAGAGTCCAAGAGCCTCGTTACCCTTAGATCCAAGACCAACATGGACTACCATCATCTTGCCACATAGCTCAATCACTATCTTCTCAGGTTCAGGTACAGTTACTCCAGACTTGTGAATCTTCTCAACCTCACGCATGACAAACTCGGTGAGGTCATCCGTGATCTCGACAGGGAGCTTGTCGAGATACTTTTCTAAGATCTCTCTGACTCTGCTAGGTCCAGCGTTGATGAGTCTTGCACGGAGGTTCACGACCTCCTGCGCAACTTCGTAGACTACAGGTATCTCCTCTCCAATCCAGGCTGGTACAGCACCAATGACCTCTCTTGCCGGCTCAATGTACACTACTCTCTGCTTGTGATCTATGCTAACTATGGTCCACACTCTACCTCCAAGTACAATCTTTGTACCTGGCTCTACCATGGATACGAACTTCTCATCTAGCTCACCTATGCCTCTCCTAGCAGAGACATCTACTGCACGATACTTAGCCTCGTCAGGTATCATTGAGGCATTCTCCACATAGTACATGTATGAGCCTCTTCCTGGACGAACCTCACCGTTCTCAGCTAGTACAACGTAGTCATGCTCAGCTAAGAAGCCGAGAACCTGCATGAACGCCTCATAGGTTAGGTTACGGTAGGGATGTGCTCTACACACTATCTTGTATACGTCCTCTACACGTATACTTCTACCATCAACTCGGTAGTCATGTAGTATTCCGACTATCTGATGTGCAAGAACATCGAGAGCATTCTCATGATACTCAACCTCCTGCTCAAGCTTGTTCTCAACCGCGAACCTCGCAATCACTATGCTCTCAAGAAGATCATCTAGATCAGAGGTCACTATGTAGCCAATCGACTCCTCTGAGACCCTGTGTCTACTACGACCAACACGCTGCACAAGCCTTGTGACCTGTCTAGGACTCATGTACTGTATGACTGCATCAACGTGACCAATGTCGATCCCAAGCTCCAAGCTCGAGGTCGTGACCACAGCTCTTATCTCCCCACTCCTGAGCTTTCTCTCAAGCCTCTCACGCTCCTCTCTGCTGAGCGATCCATGGTACACTCCCACCTCGTAGCTGACGATCCGAGACAGCCTACTGCCAAGAAGCTCTGCAGTATCCCTAGTGTTGACAAATATCAGCACAGTCCTGTACCTACGAACATACTCGTCAAGTCTCCTGAGCCTTGCATACACGTCAGGAACAACGCCAAGCTCCTGAGCCTTCGAGTAGTCGTCCTCTCTTGGCAGAGGCCTATCAACTACCAGCCTCATGCCCTTAACTCCAGGAACGTACACAACCTCACAAGGTCTCGACCCAGAGAGAAACTCTGAGGCAAGCTTCACGTTGCCTATAGTTGCAGACAGCCCAACACGCTGAAACTCTCCAGCAACCTCAACAAGCCTCTCAAGCGTTACCGCGAGCTGTACACCACGCTTATCGTTTAT
>JALWFJ010000032.1 GCA_027036495.1 Thermoproteales archaeon | reverse complement strand
AGTAAACGATACGTATTAAGTTTTCTATTTCTTTCTACTTCAAAAACGAGAAAGAACATGTCTCTTGAGAAGGAGATACTCAAAGTAAAGACATTAGAGCTTGTTGACGAGGTCGAGCGTATATTAACACTTACTTGTGGCCTATTCACGATAGTGCCAGTCGTGTGTTCAGTCCTGGTAGCGGTATTTGGCACGCCTACCGTCGCTGAGATAGCATTACTTCTTGCTCTAATAGGCTCAGTCTCTGTATCTCTCCTAGTGAGAAAGATACTGATAAAACCGTTCACTCTCGTGTACTCGATTAAAGATATAGACAAGATAAGAGACATACACGTTAATCAGGACGTATCGCCTATCCACTATGTGCTGAGAGAGGGCTACATACCATACATGTGTAGCTTACTAAACACATTACTTAACAAAAGTAGCAGTATAGTGGATCACTATGTGTCTAAGATACTCTCGGTAGATATGTCAACATCAAGTAAATACGCTCTTGCTAACATAGAGAGCATGAGGATAATATATCTGAGCTATGTAAGGAGACTAATCAGAAAGTGGAAAATCATAGTCACAACATCGCTACTTAGCATGGCTATATTGATTCCTCCCTTGCTGATATCACTATGTTCAATAAAGTTCAATGTAGATGTTATGCTTGTTCTCTTAACATCAACTATCCCGCTCTCTCTGATATATTTCTCGGTTAGTAAGGCTTTACAGAAAATAAGCAAGGAGGCTCTATAGAGGAATAGGGAATAGAATGATAAGGCATGGAATTAGAATTTAGGTCAGGAGGTAGACCTGTTTAGAGCAAAGTTTGATGTAGGTCTTTCTCCTTATCCTACTCGCCCACCTTCGACTCTTCCTCTTCTTCTTTCTTCTCCTTCTTCTCTTCGATCTTGCTTGCAGCAATGATCTCGTCTATTCTCAGTATCATACATGCTGCCTCTACTGCTGCCTTTAGTGCCTGTAGCTTGACTGAGAGTGGCTCTATTACGTTTAGTGCAACCATGTCTGCAACCTTTCCGCTAAACACGTCTACTCCGTACTTCCAGCCATCAGGCTCTGCCTCATGTCTGTGTCTCAGCTCTGTTATTATGTCAACAGCATCTAGTCCTGCATTCTCTGCTAGCGTCTTTGGTATGACCTCCAGCGCGTTTGCAAATGCCTCAATTGCGTACTGCTCTCTGCCACCTACCTTCATTGCTAGCTGTCTCGCGACCTTTGCTGCCTCCATCTCTGCTGCTCCTCCTCCAGGCACGACATATGGATCCTCTATAACGTCCGCGACTACGCTCAGTGCATCCTCGAGGTTTCGCTCTGCCTCGTCTACTAGCCTCTCAAATCCTCCTCTGATCAGTATGCTGACTGCCTTCGGATTCTTGCACTGCTCTACGAACACCATCTTCTCGTCTCCAACTCTTCTCTCCTCGACTAGACCGGCATAGCCTAGGTCTTCTGGTCTTAGATCCTCAATGTTTGTTATTAGTCTACCTCCTGTTGCTCTTACTAGCTTCTCTATGTCGCTTCTCTTTACTCTTCTCACAGCCAGTATTCCAGCCTTAGCAAGGTAGTACTGAGCTATGTCATCGATGCCCTTTGTTGTGAATACGACGTTAGCTCCAATGTCTCTTAGCTTCTCGACGTACTTCCTGAGAATGTTCTCCTCCTCCTCTATGAATGCCCTAATCTGCTCGGGAGATGTTATTCTTATCTCTGCGTCGATCTCGGGCTTCTCTACCTCTAGTGGACAATCTAGGAGTGCTATCTTTGCATTCACAACTCTTCTTGGCATTGCTGCGTGGACAACCTCCTTGTCGACAACTATTCCCTGGATTAGCTGAGTGTCTAGTAGGCTTCCACCATACTTCTTGACTATCTGTATGTTGTCTAGATCTACGAACCATCTGCCTGGCTCCCTCTCCTCAGCAACCATCATGCATGCCTTTGCTGCAAGCTCTGCGAAGTAGTCCTTAACTGTCTCGCTGATCTTGCCATGCATTGCTGTTGCAGCAACCTTCTTGAGAGTCTCAAGGTCGTCTCTCCTGACAGGTATAGCTATCTTTCTCAGGTGCTCCATCACTGTCTCAAGTGCTCTCTTATATCCTGAAATTATTATGGTTGGGTGAATGTTCTTCTCAAGCAGTTTCTCTGCCTCCTCCAGAAGTGCACCAGCAAGCACTACTGCAGTGGTTGTTCCATCACCTACCTCATCGTCCTGTGTCTTGGCTACCTCTACCAGGAGCTTCCCAATTGGATGCTGTATGTCCATCTCGTCGAGTATCGTTGCTCCATCGTTGGTTATTGTTATATCTCCAAGGCTATCAATGAGCATCTTGTCCATTCCCTTTGGACCTAGAGTTGATCTCAGTACCTCAGCAATTGCCTTAGCCACCATTATGTTTATTCTCATTGCCTCCTTTCCGAACGCTCTCTGTGTGCCCTCCTTCAGCACTAGTACTGGTACACCGCCGATCTGGGTCAGGTATGCTGTCTGCGACATAGGCTTCGAGAGACAGCTTTAGTAGCACTTCTATAAAAGCCTTTCTGTAAGATCCGTGAAGACCTTATAAGTGCAAACATGTGCTCAACACCGCGATGGGCAAGGTAAGACCAAGATATATTAAGAACCTGGCACGCAAGCTGCTCGAGCTATATCCAGACAAGTTCACGACAGACTTTGAGCACAACAAGAAGCTCGTCATAGAGCTTGCAGACATACCTAGCAAGAGGGTTAGAAACAAGGTTGCTGGCTACATAACCCACCTCGTGAGAATGAGGCTCGAGAAAGAAAAAGCTAAAGAAGAGGAAGAGGTTCTCGAGGAGGTCAGCGGTGAGTAGAGCATGCCTCTACAAAAAGGCGACTACATACTGCTTGACTACACGATTGTGCTCAAGGACGAGAACAAGATAGTCCAGACTACGAACGAGGAGAAAGCTAAAGAGGCGGGAATATACAGTCCAGACCAGGTCTACGAGCCAAGGCTCGTCATACTCGGAGAGACAAAGCTGCTGGAACCAGTAGAAGAGGCCCTCCTCAAGGCAGATGTTGGACAAGAGCTAACCGTGGAGGTTCCTCCAGAGAAGGGATTTGGGCAGAGAGATCCATCAAAGATAAAGACCGTATCCGTAAGAGAGTTCTACAGGATAGGCAAGATTCCTAGACCCGGAGACCTTGTGGAGATCGAGGGTCAACAAGCTCGCGTAATAGAAGTATCAAGTGGAAGAGTCGTGCTCGATTTCAATCATCCACTTGCTGGTAAGACCCTGATAGTGCACCTAAAAGTTGTGAAGAAGCTAGACAGAGACGAAGACAGGATAAGATACCTAGTAAAACAGCACCTGCCAAGGTTACAACCAGAGAGCATACAGGTAAGTCTAAGCAATGGAGGATCAGTAGTGGAGATAAAACTACCTGTCGACGTATTACTCCTCGACGGAATTGGCCTAAGAAAGGCTGCAATAGTTGACGAGATAAGAAAGAGGTTCCCGAATGTTAAGAAGGTAGTGTTTGTCTACGAGTTTGAAATTAAGAGAGAGGAACTAAAGCCAGAAGAGAAAAAGTAACAGTCGAGGCTCCTTCTAGAGAGCTCACTAAGTCTCAGCCTAGGTACGTATCTTTAATAATCCTAGCAAGTCTTCATTAGACTATGCATAACTATTATCCTGCGTATCCCGCAAGACGTGATGATGTAGCTAGTAGTGGTAGAGCTATCAGACTGTTCACTGGTACCACCACTGTGGGTATAGTAACAAGGGAGGGAGTTGTCTTGGCAACTGACAGGAGAGCAACCGCTGGATTCTTTATTGCACATAAGAATGTCAAGAAGATCTGGAAAATAGATGAGCATGTTGCTGCAACCATGAGCGGTGCGGTGGCAGACGTACAGTACCTGCTTGAGGTACTCACGAGGTTCGCGCAAGGAAGCAAAATTGAGACTGGTAGACCGGTCTCGCTACGTGCACTCGCAAACTATGCAAGTCTCATGTTGTTTTCTAGCAGACCGCTGGTCCTCATAGCACATGTGATAATAGGTGGAGTGGATCCGGATGAAGGTCCAGTGCTCTACACTCTTGACTGGTTTGGCACATTAACGAGAGAAGACAGGTATACTGCTACTGGCAGTGGCTCGCCTATAGCTTTTGGAGTGCTCGAGGATGGATATAGAGAAGACTTGTCTATACTAGACGCAGTTAAGCTCGCTGTGCGCGCAGTTAGAGCTGCAATAATGCGCGATCCAGGGTCAGGGGAGGGAGTAACTGTGGCAGTAGTCACGGAGAGGGGATATAGAGAGCTTCCAGAGAGCGAGGTGGCGACGCTTCTAGGAAAAGGAATTTAAATTTACGGTTAGCGAAGGAAACGGTACTTCGTGCCTTTTAGAGAAGATATTCAGAAGAAGATTATAGACACGCTCTCGCCATATATAGGTAACCTGAAGGTAGACTTCGAAGGACCTTTCATAACAGTATACATAGATAATTACAAGAAGTTTTATAGTGAAGGTTGTGATAGGCTGATAAAGCAGCTAGCCAAGGAGCTTAAGAAACACATAATTGTACGTTGCGACCCCAAGTTCAGATTAAGTAAGAATGAGGCACTAAAGAAGATAAGAGAGATAATTGAGACTAACCTCGGTAAGGACATTATTGACAACATTTACTTCGATGAACATAGTGGAGACGTACTTATCTACCTGAAGAGACCCTGCAGAGGACTAAGAAAACTCGCAACAATAATCTTTGGAGAGACTGGCTGGTACGCTAAGATCACTCCAACGGCCCTCGACATGGCTCCTAGACTCCCGCGACAGGAGATCGAGTATGTGAGACAGATTCAGATAGCGATGGCGAAGGAGAGGACTGAGTTCTTAAAGAACCTTGGAAGAAGGATTCACAGGGATCCTCTATTCAGAGATTCATACATCAGAGTGACCGTTCTTGGTGCTGGACTAGAGGTTGGTAGGAGCGCAATCCTCCTTGAGACAAAGGAGAGCTGCATACTTCTTGACTGTGGAGTTAAACCAGGTTATCCCTATGATGAGTTCCCCTTCATAGATCTGATAGATCTAGACAGACTCGATGCAGTGATAGTATCTCATGCTCACATGGATCATGTAGGTCTCATACCGTACCTGTACAAGTATGGTTACAGAGGTCCCGTATACATGACCGAGCCTACAAAGTACCTAATGGAGATTCTAGTGTCTGACTACATTGAGCTATGTGAGCGTGAGGGTAAGACCGTACCATTTTCAAAACGCGACCTAACAACTGCGCTCTGTCACACAATAACGGTAGATTACGAGACTACGACCGATATTGCACCAGACGTCAAACTAACGCTATTCAATGCCGGTCACGAGATAGGCTCAGCAATCTCTCATCTACACGTCGGCAACGGTCTCTACAACATTGTCTATACTGGAGACTTCAAGTACGGGAAAACTAGACTTCTTGACACAGCTCATCGAAAGTTCAAGAGAGTAGAGCTGTTGATCATGGAGAGCACCTATGGTGGAAAAAACGATATTCAGGAGCCTCGTGAAGTTGCTGAGAAGAAGCTGATAGATGTGGTCAGAAACACTGTAGAGCGTGGAGGAAAGGTGTTAATACCAGCCTTCAGCACGGGTAGAGCTCAAGAACTGCTACTAATACTTAACAGAGCGATAGAGAGCAAGCAGCTTCCAAAAATAAAGATATATGTTGATGGAATGATTCTCGAGACACTAAATGTGCACTTGATGTTTCCAGACTACCTGAGTAAGGATATAAGAGAGCTTATCTATGATGGTGTCAACCCATTCCTAGGAGAGACAGTAGAGACTGTAGAGAGACCTAAGAGACCTGAGAAGAGGTATGAGCAGGTAATGGAGATCGTGAAAGGGGACTCCTGTGTCATAATAGCCCCACATGGAATGCTTAACGGAGGGCCAATACTCGACTATTTTGTACATCTAGCAGAAGACGATAAGAGCACACTAGTCTTCGTCTCCTACCAAGCCGAGAACACTCTGGGAAGAAGAATATTGCAAGGAGAGAGAAAGCTCACCATAAGGTACTACAATGAGGATATCACGGTAAACCTCAAGATGCACGTAGAGAATATACAGGGATTCTCTGGACACAGTGATAGACGTCAACTCTTGGCATACGTCAGAGACATAGAGCCTAAGCCAAGCAAGATAATGCTTGTTCACGGCGAACAGAGCAAGGTTCTGAGTCTAGCACTGACAATAGAGTTAAGCATGAAGATCCCCGTAGTAACGCCGGGAAACCTGGAATCTGTTCGCCTAGTTCCATAGAGGTTCTAGCAGTCAAACATAAATCTTAAAGAGCTCAAGAAAGGCAACACAAGAACAATGTCACGTTGCCTTGAGGCAGTTGGAGAAGAAATGAGAAAGGCAATAAACAAGATGGTGCTTGTGAAGCTAAGAAATGGTGTTGAGCTGAGAGGCAGACTCAGAGGATTTGATCTCCATCTGAATCTACTACTTGAAGAGACTGAAGAGATACTGGAGAAGGAGGTAATAAAACATGGACTTGTCCTTGTTCGAGGAGACACAATAGTGTTAATAAGCCCACTAGAGACACCCGTATCCTAGCGTAGACATGGTCAAGGGAACAACATCCTTCGGAAAAATGAGTGGAGGAAAAACGCACATCAGATGCCCACGCTGCGGAAGACACTCCTATCATGTACGTAAAAAATACTGTGCAGCCTGCGGGTGGGGAAGAAGTAGCAGGATAAGGAGATACTCCTGGCAGAACAAGAAGGTTAACAAGGTTCGCGTGAAGTAACTCAGTAACTTAACATTAAAAACGTGGTGAAGATTATCGATGTTTAATGAATGCTTCAAGGTTGCGAAACGTATATCTACTATCAATAGTTATTGGGATATTTATAGCAGCAATATTAATATCATATGCATCACTAATAACTACACATACCAAAACCACGCACTGGGTTCTTGAACTATTTTCGCCATCTAAATCATTATATAAAAAATTTATGGAGTATTTAGCAAGACTTCCACAGAGAGTAAGGTATAGACTAACAAACACTAGCTCAATAATAACAATATATCTAATACTTCCCGGAAAATCTATAGACAAGATGGTGAAACAGTATAGCGTATTAAGACAGTACATTAGTAACACAAGTATAGTAGTTCTACCATTTGGATTAAATAAGAGTGAAATCATGAAAAGCTTACTGCTGCTTTGTATACTGAGCAAAAATAGAAGCATTATACAGAACGTAACGCTACTAAACAAAACTATAGAAAACATTATCCACAATGAGACAAAGGTCTTGAGAAATTATTCGGAATGTAAGTATGTGATAACTAATCTCAATATAGAGAGAATAGTGGATGTTTACAAGGATATAGCTAGGTCGATTCTAATGTATGGACTTCTTAATAAGACTATAGCAGTTATGCTTAGTCACTATGTTTCAGGATATACTAAGGCGAAGCCACCACTGATATACGTGGTATGCAACTTAAGAAATAAGATATGTGTTGCAGCTACGGTAAACGAGTTACCTGTAGTTTATAGGAACGTTCAAACTCAGATTCCCTTTGGATATGGATAGTGCAATTAGACTATATTCAAGTATTGCAGCTAAGTACAGTAGTAGAACTCCTAGACACACCTTTAACATGTAGATTAATATGTCGTTTCTTGATAATGTATGTTTTCCTCTTAGTATCTCCAGGGTTATACTTATTGATGACTCTACAGCTATTGAGTAACTTAATAGTTCAAGTATTGCATGAGGTAGTATGAGTAATGTTAATGCTGACATAGCTATAGTTTCAGGGCTCAGAAATATGTATCTCTGTGCTAGGTATGTTCCAAATTCAAACCCTGTGTTAAATATTACAAGAACGCTGTGTGCTATTCCAATAAATGGAAGGCACATACATATATAATTTATAAAGTTTTGTAAGAATATCGCGAGATAGCCGTATCGTAGAACTTTATATGCTATTTTCTCTATATTCTTCTCTATTTTTGTCACTATTGCGTTTTGACCTTGTCTTGAAAATCTTGCTCCGAGAAATGTAGCTGCTATAAATATCAGTATTAGTGTCAGGTATACTACTATTATTTTTATGCCTAGATTACGTAGCTTCGTAAGTCTTTTCATTAATGTCCAACATACCTCTGTGATTGCTTGTTGATAAGCTTTCTAGGTCTACCTGTAGATCGCCTACTCCTCTTACTATCTTTATCACAATCTTTCCGCAGTATCTTAGAGCCTTCAGCCTTTCAACGACTCTCAGAAGGAAGGTCTCAAAGTCCTCCGTCGAGTTGCTTCGGTCATACACCAGAACTTCAACCACTTTTTCCACGGCTCTAGACATGTTATCTGACTTAAAAGGAGTTGTTTAAGTTACGGTTTAATTACGACCTTCATACACTGCTTAGACGAGGCTAACTCAAAGGCTCTTCTGGCATCTTCAAGAGAAAAGATGTGTGTTATTATGTTTCTAAGCCTTAGGATATCTTCGCGTAGAAGCGTAATTGCACGTAACCACTCTCTCTTTGTTCCGCATCTTGTCCCGATGAGCTTAACCTCCTTCACCACAAGCTTAGTGTAGTCTATAGACGTCTCGCGACCATGTGTAGACTTGGCAAGCACTACTCCACGTGGTCTCACGATCTCTAGGGCTAGCTCTATGCCGCTAGGTGACCCAGTGGCCTCAAATACCACATCTGCTCCAAGGTCGTTAGTCCATCTTCTTACGTACTCTACAACATCTACCTCATTCATGTTCAGAGTATTGAACCCATCTCTCTGGAAGAATCGAAGTCTGTAATCACTCTTTCCAACCACAACCACATCAAATCCGCTTAGCTTGAGCACCTTTGCTCCAACGTATCCTAGCGGGCCCTGTCCAAGCACAACCGCTCTCCATCTACAGTCTCGACAGACTGCATCGACTGCATTGATAACTGCTGCGAGAGGCTCAGCAAATACAGCCTCCTCATCTGGGATATCGTCGACAAAGTATATGTTCTCATACGGCACTGCCACGTACCTTGCAAATCCCCCATCAATGTCTATGCCAATTGCCCTACGGTTGAGACAGTGAGTGTAGAGGCCTAGCCTGCAGAGCGTACATCTGTGGCATACAACGTTTATCTCAAACGTTACTTTTCTACCAAGCACATCGCGAGGTACATCTGCTCCTACATCCTCTATGATGCCTACAACCTCGTGTCCTGGTATGAGTGGGATCTTTCTAGGTCTGTAGTAGCCTAGATACATTGCTATGTCTGTTCCGCATATCCCGGCAAGCCGTACCCTCACTAAGACCCATCCAGGTCTGAGTACTGGCTCATCTACATCCATCACGGTAATCATCCTTGGTGCAAGTAAGACACAAGCTCTCACTGAGTAGGAGTTGCTAAGCTTTTAAATAAATGGCTACTAGCCAGCCTCAAGGCAATGTGTCTTGGTGTACTTCTCATAGCATGTTCCTGTGCCTCAAAAGATGTGATAATTGACCTAGGAGAACGTGTTAGAAACATATTACAGAGAGTACATGAAGATGTGATAGTAGAGGTGGAACTTGAGGACAATCTCGGCAGCGTTAGAGAGAAGTTACTATCTTTATCTCGGACTTGTGACTCCATTGCCGTGTTTCTACTCTCACTGAGCGATGGCAGAAGAAGCATCGTGGAGAGCATCATTAGAGATGTTCGCTCTAACGTGAAGAAAGAAGTAGCTCTTGTGACGATAACAGACTATGTCCAGGATCTGGCTATGCTTGCATCTCAGCTGGTTGTTCTCAATATTAAGGACTTGATGTACAAGCTATCCGATAATCCGGTAGTCAAGACTACTGGAGACATAGGAGTAGTGTTTGAGATAGAGACCAACATAGACATGAGTAGCATCTTGTCGAAGGTGCATGGTAGCAAAGACATAATAGTTGACGATATTCGAGTCTTGACCTACATAGATACCAGGAACCTGAGACCAGGAACAAGAGTCTACCTAGAAGAAGACATTGAGAGGTTCTCTTTTAACCCAGACAGCATAGTCGTAGTTGCCGCACACATTGAGCCTCTAAGAAGAATAACAACACTAGTTAATCAGGGAATTAAGCCTGCCCTGATAATAGCTACTCCACCATGTCTATCTCGTGAAGAGGTCGAGCTAAAACGCGGAATATTGAGGCTAGATGTGCCGGCAGTGGTTACTGCTGGGTTCAGGGGTGGGGTACACGTTGCCGGTACAATACTGAACACGATACTTAGCGTGAGGTGTTAAGGTCGTGTCTCAGGACAGACCACTACCTATAGCAGAGCATCTACGTGAACTTGGTAAAAGACTGAAGAGAGTGATAATAGCGTTTGTTATAGGATTTCTGATAGGCTGGTTACCCTCGCCCGGAGAGTTTAAGGTACTTCTTAACCCAAGTCATTTGGCTGCAGCTTTCCTACTATCAGAGTACAAACCAGTTGCGGCCTTACTATTCAGATATGTAGTGATTGATGCGCTGCCAAGGGATATACATGTAGCTACTCTAGGTCTACTCACTCCGCTTGAGGTGCTGTTCTATATATGTACAATAATGGGGATAATAGTTGCATTTCCAGTACTGCTGAGAGAGATCTACCTGTTTCTTAAGCCAGGACTGTACAAGCATGAGGTAACGTTGATGCGAAACTATCTGCTATCTGGAACTGTGCTGTTTATCGGTGGAGTAATCTTTGGCTATCTTGTCGTGTTTAGGGCACTGATAAGGCTCTACGTAATGTTAACGCCATGGATAGGGTTAGAGAAGTTACTACTAGTCAGAAACTTGCTAAATGAGCTCCTCGGAGCAACAGTCTTCTCAGGTATACTTTTTGAAACACCGATAATAATGCTTCTTCTTGCTAAAGCCGAGATAGTAAATCCCTCATCATATATTGAGTATAGACCAATAGTCTACGCAATAGCCATACTTCTCATATGTATATTCAACCCGGATCCGACGTTTCTGAGCTCACTTATCTGGATAACAGTATTTATAATACTTTACGAAATTGGTATAATCCTATCTAAACGTGCAATCAAGAGACATGGAGATGACAGGTACAGAAGACCTTCTGAGTAAGATAGCTGAACATGTAAGAGCAATAATGAGACTTCTAGGCATAGATCTGACAAACCCAGACATTGCAGAGACTCCCCAGAGAGTTGCACAGATGCTTTTAGAGCTCACAAGTGGCTTAAGAGAGAAGCCTCCAGAGGTGAAGTTCTTCAAAATACCTGAAAATGCATTGAATAACCTGATCATAGTGAGAAACATAGAGATAGATAGCCTCTGCGAACATCATCTACTTCCAATAATAGGGAAGGCAACCATAGTGTATAAGCCTAGGACAAACAGCGTTCCAGGTCTAAGCAAGGTAATAAGGCTGGTGCAGTGGTTTGCACGAAGACCTATACTTCAAGAGCGATTCACGCAAGAGCTTGCAGAGCTTCTTCTTGACAAGATAAACGCAAAGTTTGTGTACTGTCATGTAAAGGCAATACATCTTTGCTCATTCATGAGGGGAGTCAAGTCAAGACTCACAGTGCTTGAGACTGAGGCTGTTGCTGGAGAAATCGACGTGGAGCTCAATATGCTCAGGGAGGTTGCTAGAGACTACGACAGAGTTAGACAACCTCTATACTAACATTTTGTTACTGAGGAATAAATCTGATAGAGTATAGTATCAATGGAATGAGCGACATCCTATCGTTCCTTGGGGGATCAAGAGGAAATCGTGGAAGGAGTAATTCAAAGCAAAGTGAGGACCTCTACCTGACATATTCTGATCCTAGTCCGGAAGAAGCTTGCTCTCTAATAAACTATGGACGTAGTCGCTACGTAATAGTGCTGTTTGGTAATCTATGTGCACACTACGAGGGAAGAGCAAGAGCCGAGCTTGAACTTGCACCTCGCATACTTATTCTGAAGCCAGACGGAACGCTGCTCATTCATGAATCTACTAAGAGAGAGCCAGTCATATGGCAGCCTCCACGAGCTCTATGTTATGCCTCTGTTGAGAATGGTGTGCTTGTAGTGAAGTCTACAAGAACAAACCCGCCTGAGAGCGTCAGGATAGAGATACCATCTATATACTTTCTCGGCATGTTTAAAGTCGCGTCTACACCTAGCTACAGAGTAATAGGCACAGAAAAGGATCTTGTAGATTTCATTGTTAGTAACGTAGAGGTAATTGAGCAAGGTCTCCAGGTCCTAGCGAGAGAATATCAGACACCTGTAGGAAACATAGACATACTTGCACGAGATAAGGATGGAAATCTCGTAGTTATTGAGGTTAAGAGAGGACAGGCGGGACCAGAAGCTGTGCATCAGCTAAAGAGGTATGTTGATTTTATTCAGTCAAGGAATGAGGGCAAGGTTAGAGGAATACTTGTTGCTCAAGACATATCTTCACTAGCATATCGTTATCTGAGAGATTATGGATTCAAGTTTGCTAGAATACCAAGAAGGATCTTTGAGAAAGTTCAGCAGGGTTTCACGCTAGACTTCTAGAGAAACTTTAGCGATAGCACTAGCAGTAGAAGAACCACTACTGTCAGCAATGCATGTTGTGAATACGTTATAGCTCCTCCTCTTACTAGGGCTCTCAGCTTATCTCTAAAGACCTCGTCCTGGCTCCTTCTGTGCGAGAAGTAGAGAGCCAGCAACGACATCAGTATGGTGGAGTCAGCTGCTGGTATAGCTATGAGCAGCGCTAGCATGGTCATGTAGAAGTACTCAATCGCAATGTAGGTAAGTCCTAGATTGCCATACATGTAGCTAACGCAGATGCCCTCTATTGCTGCAGTGTCGGAGAAAAATGCTTGGCCAACTACAGGCAGGACGTATGTTACCACGCTATAGATCGCGCTTGAGGAGGATGCTGTGCACAGGTTCTTGAGAGGGGCACCATTAATGGGTGTCGCCACAACTCCCAGAGTATATGCTAGAAGGAACATTGCGGTATACATGCAGACTAATATGATCCATGCTCTCTGAAGGTAGTTCCCTACCTTGACTGCCTTCATAGAGAAACACTCGTCAGGTCTCAGTGTAGTTCTCTTAAAATACCTTGGCTCTTCAGGGTTAACATATGCTAGACCTAGGCTCTCTGCCTAGCTCTCTAAGAACATTCTTCATACACACTACAGGTATTCTTGATAGATCTATCCCTGTCTCCCTCTGAAGACGTTCCAAGACGCTTACTAGATTATTAACATCTTTAAGAGAGTTTACTACTCTCTTCATTATTAGCGTCAAATCTTCAACATAGTTCCACGGGTACATTATCCAGTGCTCGCTCTCGACTTCCTCGCTCCAGTAATCAGGTACAAATCTCGTCTTATTTTTTCGAACATGGAGAGCAGCAGTCTTTATGGAGACACCAGTGTATCGAGACCCTACATATTTCTTAGCGAAGAGCAACGTATCTCCAGTATCAGCAATATCGTCGACTATCAAGACTCTCTTACCTGAGATATCCACAGGAGGAAGATCATGTCTCAATCTCACACTCTCTTCAACCTGGCCAGGAGCAGGCCAATGCTCAAGCTGAATAGCTAGCATAGACTTGACGCCGAGAAAGTCACTAAGCAGTACTGCGGGAACAAGACCACCTCGAGCTATGGCGATAATAATATCAGGATGCCAATTACTACATACGATCTTGCTCGCCAAGATGTCAACGTAGTTATATATGTCGTTCCATGAGAGTATCCTAACTTTAATCAGAGAGGACACGCCATAAAACAGACCTTAACCTTATAAGCATAGTTGTAATAGGTATAAACAGAAAGAAATATAAAGACAGGGAGCGTTAAGAGTTGCAAGTATTAAGACAGGGCCCGTAGCTCAGCCTGGATAGAGCGGCGGCCTCCTAAGCCGTAGGTCCCGGGTTCAAATCCCGGCGGGCCCGCCACTGACAGACTAAAAATATTAAGTACTAAGTCAGTACTTTAGTTATCTCGCTAGATTTAGACACATTTTAGAGGAATATCCTTTAGCGTACTCTAACACAGAACTCTAGTTTTAAAATTAAATAGAATAAGTAATTTCGCGTTATACATACAGGACATTTACTAAGGGAAAACTGACTGTATGTAAAAATATGCTAAAAATTAGATGTAAGCAGTCATAATTCCGGAAAATCTAGCTCTAAGATACCAGTACATTTGATATCTCCATGTCAACCTACCTGTCAGCATAAGTCCTTATAAGAAGCATTTCTAACGTGATGCGTCTACTCAGACTAGTAGCTATAGTTGCAATAACAATGCTAACTGTTGCAACAATACCCTACGTGTACGCCAAAGTGTACAGACTAAACCATACATTTAGTTTAATACCAACTGCAGACATGAGGTATGCTAAGGTATACGGAAACGTACAGGTATACCTACCAGCACTGACCCTCAAAGTGCCAGTAATAGTAATTAAAATTATGACCTGGAAAAATAAAGAAGGTATAAATGTCGTAAAAGTTCTGAGTGCATACGTTAAGGATATTGATGATCAGGACGAAATAATTAACATACTGAAGTATGAACAAGTAAGTCTTCCTGTCAATGAGACATATGAAGAATATAAGATAATCAGGATAGTATATGTGCCATTTGGGTTCTATACTGTCGCTGGACCAGTTAAGGCATTTGTAGAGTTACCAAATGGTACATTATTAGCAGAAAGAGATCTTCTGTCGTTAGAGACCATGAACGTTCTTAGAGAGTTTAGCTTAAACCCAATGTTTGTAAGCCTAGGTGGGACAAGCAGTATAATCGCTGGTCATGTAGGGAATCTTGAGTTAGTATTCTATGGAAAGGTATATGCATATTATATAGAGAGAGTTTGT